>SLEY01000464.1 GCA_007124535.1 Planctomycetaceae bacterium | reverse complement strand
GCATGCTGCAGGCGGCCCTGGTCGCCGCTTTCTTCATGCTCTTCCTGGGCTGCTGCACCGCGGCGCAGGCGCGGCGGAACATCGAGTGGCATGTGCTGCTGGTGATCGCGGCCGCCCTGGGATTGGGCCGCGCCCTGGACAAAACCGGCGCGGCCTCGGCCACCGCCGGAATGCTGCTGGGACTGGTCCGAGAACACCCCTGGTTCGCCCTGGCCCTGGTCTATCTCGTCACCACCTTTTTTACTGAGTTGATCACCAACAACGGGGCCGCCGCCTTGGTCTTTCCCATCGCGATGAGCACCGCCGAACGCCTGGATGTCGATCCCATGCCGTTCATCATCTGCATCATGCTGGCCGCTTCGGCCAGTTTCGCCACACCGATTGGCTACCAAACCAATTTGATGGTGTACGGGCCGGGCGGCTATCGCTTTTCGGACTACTTCCGCGTCGGGATCCCCCTGAATCTGACCATCGGCGTGGTCTCCGTCCTGCTGGCCCCGCTGATCTGGCCGTTCTGACCGTTGACCCGGCAACCAGTGACTCCGCCGCTTGCCGACAATGGCTTCCTTCGCTACGCTGTTCCACAGTTTCCTAACGTAAGAAAACCGGCGGGGAGAGACGCTCCGCCGGTCTGAAGAAGGAACCGTAGCCAGGGGGGGGAAGCCGATGAGCATCTTGACGATCAAACCAGCCGAGCAGTGCCGCTACGACCAAGTGTCTTTGGGCGAGATCATGCTGCGATTCGACCCGGGCGAAGGGCGGATCGCCAACACCCGATCCTTCCGGGTCTGGGAAGGCGGCGGCGAGTACAACGTGGCTCGCGGGTTACGCAAGTGCTTTGGATTGAAGACGGCCGTGGTCACCGCGTTGCCCGATAACGGCGTCGGGCGGCTGGTGGAAGATTGCATCTTGCAGGGGGGCGTCCATACGGACTGGATTCAATGGGCCCCTTATGACGGAATGGGTCGCGCTAATCGGGTGGGTTTTAACTTCACCGAACGCGGTTTCGGGGTTCGGGGAGCGCGGGGGGTCTCCGACCGCGGCCACACAGCGGCCTCGCAACTGAAACAAGGCGACGTCGATTGGGAGACGCTTTTCGGCCGACAAGGCGTACGATGGTTCCACACGGGCGGGATCTTTGCCGGGCTGTCGGAATCCACCCCCGAGGTGGTAATCGAAGCGATGGCGGCTGCCAAGCGTCACGGGACCATTGTCTCGTATGATTTGAATTACCGGCCCTCCATTTGGAACGCCGTGGGGGGCCAGGCGCGGGCCCGGGAAGTGAATCGCCAGATCGCCCCCTATGTGGATGTGATGCTGGGCAACGAGGAAGACTTCACGGCCTGTTTGGGGTTTGAGGTCGAGGGGTTGGACGAGAATCTGTCCCAATTGGAGACGGCCAAGTTCCAGCAGATGATTCAGGCGGCCGTGGCGGCTTACCCGAATTTCAAGATCACCGCCACGACGTTGCGGACCGTCAAGTCCGCGACCGTCAATGACTGGGGAGCCATCTGCTGGGCGGGCGGAGCGTTTCATCACGCCACGTTCCGCCCGAATCTGGAAATCCTGGATCGGGTCGGAGGCGGCGATTCCTTCGCCTCCGGACTGATCTACGGCCTGCTCACGACCGGCGATCCGGCGGAAGCGGTGGAATACGGTGCGGCGCACGGCGCGCTGGCGATGACCACCCCCGGCGACACGTCCATGGCGACCCGGGACGAAGTGGAAAAACTCGTCCGGGGGGGCAGCGCCCGCGTTGTCCGCTGAACCGCCGCATTCCGCGGCGGGTCACCAACCGACCAACCTGGTACCATCAACGACATCGAAGGAGATTTGTTATGCTTTTTTCCCGAACCTTGGCCGGGTTATTGCTCGGCGCCCTGCTGGCCGTGCTGGCTCAGGCCCACGAAGACGAGGCCGGATTTGAACCGATTTTCAATCACCAGGACCTCAGCGGCTGGACCGCGGCCGAAGGCTGGGCAGTCCGGGATGGTCAGCTGCAAGTGGTCTCTCGGGGCAGTAATATCTTCACAGAAAAGGAATACGAGCACTTTGAACTCCGCTTCGATTTCAAAATGTCGGCGGGCGGGAACAGCGGGGTTTACCTGCGCCGGGGGGGCTTGGAAGTGCAACTGCTGGATGATTATGCCGAACGCTACCAGAACCTGCAGGACTGGCAGTATTCCGGCGCCCTTTACGGATTTGTGCCGCCCCGTGAACGGGTCAGCAAGCAGCCGGGCGAATGGCAGACGATGGCCCTGCGTCTGGTGGGCCAGGAATTGACCGTGGTATTGAACGGCACGGTGATCGTCGAGGCCGATTTCGACGAATTGAAGACTGGGGAGCGACAGCATGCGGGATTGGCTCCCGGACCCGGCCGCTTGGGTTTCCAAAACTATGGGGGAGCCCCGATCGCTCTTCGCAATCTCCGCGTGAAGGAATTGGCCGTTGGTGACGCAGAGCCGTAATCGCCCGGGTGCGAACGGTTCGACGGGGCGTGAAAAAAGCCCTTGTCGCCGAGTGTGCGTCGATGGAGCATCAGGTCAGTTCTTATCGGTTATCGACGGATGGTAAGCAGCTGGCGCGGCCCCGTCAAGCAGGTCAGCGCAACCGCTTTCGAGAAATCCGAACCATCGGCACACCAATTGCACTGCCCCGATTTCACGAGTGGAAGCCGTGAATGGCTCAATGTCTGCCCACAGTTTGGGCAGACGGTGACGACGAACTGCGCAGCCGAAACGATACCCTGGGGGACTGCCATGCATGCGGGACGAGACGATGCGATTGACGCGAATCGGGTTGGGGCGTCGGTTCACTTGGCGTTAAGGACGGCTCACTGGCATGGAACGACACGAACAGCAATTGGAGACCTTGGCGGCGGTCAGCCGTCTGCTTGCGGCACGGGGCCGTCAGAGCGAACTTCTGGCAGCCGTGTTGGACCAACTGGACCGCAATCTGAACATGCGGCGCGGGACGATTCTGCTGCTGATGCCCAGCGGTCGCGAACTGGTCGTGGCGGCTGCACGGGCGGCGGGGGCGGATCAGGTTGCCGACCAGCGGTATCAGTTGGGCGAAGGCATTGTCGGTCGCGTGGTGGAAACTGCCCAACCGGCGCTGATTCCGCGAGTTGCCGACGAACCTCGCTTCATGAATCGGATCCACCGCCGTCCGGAGAATGAGGCGGCGGGTGTCGGGTTCGTCTGTGTCCCGATCATCCTCGATTCCGAGGTCGTGGGGACGTTGTCGGCCGATGTGCCTTTGGACGAAGACACGGAACTCGAACAACAGGTTCGATTCCTGAGTATCGTTGCCAGCATGATCGGTTACGATGTGCGCTCGCGTCGAGCACAGAAGCTGCAGCATCAAGCCTGGGAGGCGGAGAATCTTCGCCTGCGTCACGCCTTGGAAGAACGCTTCCGGCCCGAGAACATCATCGGCAATTCTCCGGAGATGCGAGATGTCTATGTCAAGATCCGCCAGGTCGCACCCTCGGATACCACGGCGTTGATCCGTGGCGAATCCGGAACGGGTAAAGAGCTGGTTGCTGCGGCCATCCACTACAGCAGCCGGCGTGCTGACAAACCGTTCGTCCGCGTAAACTGCTCGGCGCTCAGTGAACATCTCCTGGAAAGCGAATTGTTCGGTCATGAAAAAGGCGCCTTCACCGGAGCGCTGGGCACTCGCGTGGGGCGTTTCGAGGAAGCCCAGGGCGGTACGCTGTTCCTGGACGAAATCGGCGACTTTTCGCCGACGGTCCAGGTCAAGTTGCTGCGGTTTCTGCAAGAGCGCGAGTATCAGCGTGTGGGCAGCAACCAGACGACTCGAGCCGACGTGCGAGTGATCGCGGCGACGAACAAGGATCTGGAACACGCAGTCAAACAAGGTTCATTCCGCCAGGATCTTTACTATCGCATCAACATCTTTCCCATCGTGTTGCCACCATTGCGAAAGCGACGTAGTGACATCCTGCTGCTGGCAGACCATTTTGTCGAGCGTTATGCAACCAAGCTGGGAAAAGCGGTCCGGCGAATCAGCACGCCGGCCATCGACATGTTGTTCACCTACCACTGGCCAGGCAATGTGCGCGAGTTGGAGAACTGCATCGAGTATGCGATGCTGCTTTCCAACGACGGCGCCCTCCATGCGCACCACCTTCCGCCGACGCTGCAAATGCCCGAAGCCTCCGAAAAAACGCCGGTCGGATCATTGACAGCCCAGGTCCACTTGCTGGAGAAGGACTTGATCGCCGACGCGTTGAAGAGCACCAGTGGAAATTTGACCGCTGCCGCCAAGGTCCTGGGCATCACGCCTCGGATCATGCGCTACAAGATCAAGAAGCTGGGCATTCAATAACCAGGTCGCCCCCCCACCTGATTTCTTTTCTGACTCGACGGACATTTTCGTCATTCGTCCCCCTGGGATCGACAATTTTGTCGGATCGCCATCATGTGCTTGCCCGCCTTGTGTTTATGTCAGGTTCCGTCGCCATTCTCACGCACGGGCCCCACGCCAAGTGACAATCTTGTTTCGCTAGCAGGCCGTCGCCCGCTGCAGAAGATTCTGCGATTGTCCCTGAAAAAACGGCGACTCGCCAGCACGCACGCTCGGATTCCGAGTTTTGGCGCGGCAGTTGCAGTCGAGATCGCTTGTTCGACCCGCTCGGTGCGATAGCAAGGGCGAACGACGGGTAATGAGCTTTGCGTCCCGACGATTCAAATCGAAGAGGAAGAAAATGCGAAAGGTAGCGATTTACGGCAAGGGCGGGATTGGGAAGTCGACGACAACCCAGAACACCGTGTCTGCTTTGGCCGAGATGGGCAAGAAGGTAATGGTGGTCGGATGTGACCCCAAAGCCGATTCGACCCGATTACTCCTGAACGGTCTGGCCCAAAAGACCGTGCTCGATACGCTTCGTGAAGAAGGCGAAGATGTCGAACTGGAGGATATCCGCATGGAAGGCTTCGGCAATACTCTTTGCACCGAATCCGGTGGCCCGGAGCCAGGCGTCGGATGTGCGGGCCGCGGCATCATCACTTCGATCAATCTCCTGGAACAACTGGGCGCCTATCACGAAGACGAACAACTGGACTATGTGTTCTACGATGTGTTGGGCGACGTCGTCTGCGGCGGCTTCGCCATGCCGATCCGCGAAGGCAAGGCCCAGGAGATCTACATCGTCTGTTCGGGTGAGATGATGGCCATGTACGCCGCCAATAACATCTGCAAAGGCATCCGGAAGTTCGCCCAGGCAGGTGGTGTGCGACTGGGCGGCCTGATCTGCAACAGCCGCAAGGTGGACAACGAAGCGGAGATGATCGACGAGTTCGCAAGACGGCTGGGCTCCCAGATGGTGCATTTTGTGCCTCGTGATAACGATGTCCAGCGTGCTGAGATCCGGAGGATGACGGTCATCGACTGGAATTCCACCTGCGCCCAGGCGGACGAGTACCGGATGTTGGCCAGGCAGATCGACGAGAACGATCTGTTCATCATCCCGGAGCCGCTGGCCATCGACGAACTCGAATCACTGCTGTTGGATTTCGGAGTGCTGGAAGCCGCGGCGGTCTGACGCATCGACCCACCAAGACCGAAACGATAGGAGGGACCCCCTTGTCCGAATCCTCGACGACCAGCGATCCATTACGGGGCGGCGACGCCTCGGTGACGCCGGCGGTAGTACGCGAACAATTGCTCCGCGACTATCCTGCCAAGACAAAAAAGAAGCGAGAGAAGCAGATCGTCATCAATGATAAGCAACGCGACGAGGACGGCTCGTTGCAATTGCCTGTCGTGGCGGCGAATACCCGGACCGTGCCCGGCATCATCACGCAGCGAGGCTGTTGCTATGCGGGATGCAAAGGCGTGATCCTGGGGCCAACTCGCGACATTGTGAACATCGTTCATGGACCGATCGGATGCAGCTTCTATTCCTGGCTCACGCGTCGTAATCAGACGCACACGCCGACCGACGAGCATGACAATTTCATGACGTACTGCTTTTCGACGGACATGATCGAAGAGAACATCATCTTCGGCGGCGAGAAGCGATTGCGGCAGGCGATCCAGGAGGCTTACGACCTCTTTCACCCCAAGGCCATCGCTGTGTTTTCAACGTGCCCCGTGGGGCTGATCGGGGACGACGTGCATCAGGTCTCGGCCGAGATGAAGAAGCAGTTGGGCATCAATGTATTTGCTTTTTCGTGCGAGGGTTACAAAGGCGTGTCCCAGTCGGCGGGACATCATATCGCCAACAATCAAATCTTTAAGCACGTCATCGGCGAAGACGATACCACTCGCAGCCAGTGGAGCATCAATCTGCTGGGCGAATATAACATCGGTGGTGATGCGTTCGTGATCGAAGATCTGCTGGAGCGCTGCGGGATCGAACTGGTCTCGACTTTTTCCGGCAATTCGACATACGACCAGTTCGCCAACGCGCACATGGCTCGATTGAACGCGGTGATGTGCCACCGGTCGATCAACTATGTCGCGGACATGATCGAGAAGAAATACGGCACGCCGTGGATCAAGGTGAACTTTATCGGCGCCAACGCGACGGCCAAGTCGTTGCGGAAGATCGCCGAGTACTTTGATGATCGCCGATTGACAGAGAATGTCGAACGCGTGATCGGAGAAGAGTTCCCCGCGGTGGTCCAGGCCCAGCGGAAGTATCGGCCCCGCTGTTCCGGAAAGCGCGCCGTGCTGTTCGTCGGCGGCAGCCGAGCGCACCATTATCAAGAACTGTTCCGCGAATTGGGCATGGAAACCATCGCGGCCGGATACGAGTTCGCGCACCGCGACGATTACGAAGGCCGCCGGGTGCTGCCGTCGATCAAGATCGACGCGGATAGCCGCAATATCGAGGAACTGCGAGTCGACGCAGATCAGGAGAAGTTTCGCGAGTCGGATCGGCAGAAGGGGATCGCGCGGGAGAAACAGGGTTACACGCTTCGCGAATACGACGGCATGATGGCCGAGATGAAGGACCAGACGCTGATCATCGACGACATCAGCCATAGCGAAGCCGAGCGGTTGATCCGGATGGTCCGCCCCGACGTGTTCTGCGCGGGGATCAAGGAAAAGTACTCGGTGCAGAAGATGGGTGTCCCGTGCAAACAGCTTCACAGCTATGACTATGGCGGCCCGTACGCGGGGTTCGCCGGTGCGATCAATTTCTACGAAGAAATCGATCGCATGGTCAACGCGCGAATCTGGTCTCGCGTCCAACCGCCCTGGGAAAACGGAAGCCCGGCGGCGGAATCCAAATCGCCCTTGCCGGCGTCGATGGCGGAATCCGAGGAGAACACGAACTGATGACGTTGCTTCGACATACCCGAGGCGGAGAGATCACCGAGCGTCAGGCGCTGACGATCAACCCCGCCAAGACCTGCCAGCCTGTCGGCGCCATGTACGCGGCGCTGGGCATCCATCGTTGCCTGCCGCACAGCCACGGTTCCCAAGGCTGCTGCTCGTATCACCGCAGCACGCTCAGCCGCCACTACAAGGAACCGGTGATGGCCGCGACCAGCTCGTTCACCGAGGGATCGTCGGTCTTCGGCGGCCAGGCGAACCTGTTGCAGGCGATCAACAACATTTTTACAGTCTACCAGCCGGATGTGATCGCGGTGCATACGACCTGTCTGTCCGAGACGATCGGAGACGATATCCCGCAGATCGCCGAAAAAGCGGCCGAGAAGGATTTGATCCCCGCGGGGAAAAGCGTGATCCATGCCAGCACGCCCAGCTATGTGGGCGCGGCGCCGACCGGATTTGCGAATATGACGGCTGGCATGGTGAAGTACTTCTCGGAATCCACTTCGCCGAACAAAATCGGCGGGCGAGTGAACGTGATTCCAGGCTGGGTCGAGCCGGCGGATATGCGGGAGATCAAACGGATCGTCGCCGCCATGGGACTGGAATCGATCGTCTTTCCGGACACCTCGGATGTCCTGGATTGCCCGCAAACCGGCGTGCACGAGATGTTTCCCAAAGGCGGTGTGACGGTCGATCGGTTGCGTGCTGCCGGCGATTCTGCCGTGACGATCGCGTTGGGACCGGTTTGCTCCGAACCGGCGGCCATCGAACTGACAAACCAGTGCGGGGTGCCCCACGCAACGTTGCCGCTGCCGATCGGCCTGGAAGCGACCGATCGCTTCATCCTGGAGCTGCGAAAATACAACGGGGGTGTTGTGCCCCGGGAAATCACCGACGAACGTGGACGGTTGATCGATTTGATCACGGACATGCATCAGTACTTCTACAACAAGACGGCCGCCTTGTGGGGCGATCCGGACCAACTGGTCAGTCTCAGTGAGATGCTGTTGACCGTCGATATCCTGCCCAAGTACGTCGTGACGGGGACACCCGGCAAAAAGTTCCTCCGACGGATGGGTGACGTGTTGCAGGATCGCAAGTCGGAGGTCCAGGTGCGACAGGGGGCGGGGGCGGATCTGTTCCTGTTGCACCAGTGGATCAAGAACGAAAAAGTTGACCTGCTGATCGGCAACACCTACGGCAAGTACATCCGCCGTGACGAGGGGATCCCGCTGGTCCGACACGGTTTCCCGATCCTGGACCGGGTGGGGCATCAATTCTTCCCCACGGTCGGCTATCGAGGCGCCATCCGGTTGCTGGAGCAGGTTCTGGAAGCCCTGATGCAACGCCAGGACGACGAATGCTCCGAAGAGCGGTTCGAATTGACGATGTAGCGACAACCTCAGATAAGGCAGAAAGATGATATCGGTTCTGGAACAGCGCGCCGCACAGATCCATCAGGATGGCCGTTCGCCGTTCGCCATGGACTGTGAAAAACACAGCGTTGCGGGTTCGGTCAGCCAGCGGGCTTGTGTGTTCTGCGGTTCGCGCGTGGTCCTGTACCCGGTGGCCGATGCTCTGCATCTGATCCACGGACCGGTGGGCTGCGCTGCTTATACGTGGGACATCCGCGGCGCCCTGTCGTCCGGTCCCCAGTTGCACCGCATGAGCTTCTCGACGGACCTTGGTGAAAAAGATGTGATTTATGGTGGCGAGCCCAAACTGTATCAGGCGTTGGTTCAGTTGATCGATCACTACCGGCCGAAAGCAGCGTTCGTATATTCGACATGCATTGTCGGTGTGATCGGCGATGATGTGGGCGCGATCTGCCGACGTGTCGAGGCGGAAAAAGGCTTGCCGGTGCTGCCGGTTCATTCGGAAGGCTTCAAAGGTACGAAGAAAGACGGCTACCAATCAGCCTGCGCGGCTCTGTTCCAATTGGTCGGCACGGGTGCGACCGACGACATCTCGCCGTTGAGCCTGAACATCCTGGGCGATTTCAACATCGCGGGCGAAACATGGTTGATCCGCAACTACTACGAGCGGATGGGGATCCAGGTCGTGGCGACCATCACGGGGGATGGACGTGTGGACGACATCCGCCGTGCGCACGGCGCCGCGCTGAACGTCGTGCAATGCTCGGGGTCGATGACGCATCTGGCGCGAATGATGGAAGACAAGTACGGAATCCCGTCGTTCCGCGTGTCGTACTTCGGGTTGGAGGATATGTCTCGGGCTCTCTACGAAGTGGCTGATCATTTCGGGGATGGCCAAGTTCGGCAGCGAGCCGCAGAGTTGGTGCGCGACGAGGTCGCGGCGATCCTGCCTGATCTGCGTCGGTATAAGAAGATGCTGCGCGGCAAACGAGCGGCGATCTATACCGGCGGTGCGTTCAAAGCATTTTCGCTGGTCCGATCGCTACGAACGCTGGGGATGAAGACCGTGTTGGCCGGATCGCAGACGGGTAACCGCGAAGATTACCGCTTGCTCCGTGAATTGTGCGACGAGGATACGATCCTGGTGGACGATACCAATCCGTTGGAACTGGCCAAGTTCGTCCAGGAGAAGGAAGTCGACTTGTTGATCGGCGGCGTGAAGGAACGACCGATTGCGTACAAGCTGGGGATCGGGTTCTGCGACCACAATCACGAACGCAAGATCGGGCTGGCCGGATTCGAAGGGCTGCGACAATTCGCTCGTGAAGTGCATTCGACCGTGATGAGTCCCGTGTGGCGGCTGGTGCCGCGGCGGCGTCGACAGCAACCGGCACGCGCGGCGAACGACGTTTCAACCGCCAGTCTCCGCCCGAGTTGCGCCGGCGAATGCTCGGCCTGCGATCTGCCCGATTGCAGCATTCCGGCCGGTCAGGAGATCCTGCCATGACCACGCGAACAGCAAACCCTGTCAGCGGGCCCTTTGTCGCCACACGGAATGCCTGCAAGCTGTGCACGCCGCTGGGCGCCTGCCTGGCGTTTGCCGGCGTCGAAGGCGCACGGACGATCCTGCACGGCTCGCAGGGGTGCGCGACTTACATCCGCCGCTATATGATCAGCCACTTCAAGGAGCCGGTCGACATCGCGTCCTCGAACTTTTCCGAGAGCGCAACCATCTTTGGCGGACGAGACAATCTGCAAGACGGACTGGCCAATGTAACTCGCCAGTACCAGCCTGCGGTGATCGGCATCGCGACGACTTGTCTGGCCGAAACGATCGGCGAGGATGTGGGGATGTACCTGCACGAGATCCGTAGCCAAGCGTCGCCGGACGGCCCGGCGCTTCCGCCCGTCGTCCATGTCGGTACGCCCAGCTACTGCGGTACGCACGCCGAGGGATATCTGGCCACGGTGCACGCACTGGTGTCCCAATTGGCCGAAGACGGCTCGCAGCGTGACCATATCAACGTCTTTCCGAACATGTTCTCGCCAGCCGATCTTCGCTACCTGAAAGAGATCGGCGCCGATTTTGGGCTGCCGGTGACGCTGTTGCCGGATTACAGCGATACCTTGGACGGCCCGACATGGGAGGAGTATCAGTTAATCCCGCAAGGCGGCACGCCGCTGGCAGCGGTGCGACGTACCGGGCAGGCACGGTCCAGCATCGAATTCACCTGGGTTCATGGCGAAAAAGCATCCGCTGGCCAGTGGCTGGAAGAACACTTTGGAGTCCGCAACCATCGTCTTCCCGTGCCGATCGGTCTCCGGGCCAGTGACGCGCTGTTCGATGTCCTGGGTTCGATCTGCGATCGGGAAACGCCCGCGCGGCACGCGGCCGAACGAGGCCGCTTGATCGATTCGCTGATCGACGGCCATAAGTATCTGTTCGAGCGTCGCGCGGTGGTCTTCGGCGAAGAGGATCTGGTGGCAGGGATCGTCGGCTTGCTGGGCGAATTGGGCGTGCACCCGGTGCTGTGCGCATCGGGTGGCGACACGGGCCGTTTGCGATCGGCCATCGCCCGGCTGGTCCCCGACCAAGCGGATCGGATCCAGGTGCGGCAGGCGACGGACTTCGCGGATTTGGAGGAGCTGGCGGGCGACCTGAAACCCGACATCCTGATCGGCAACAGCAAGGGCTATTGGCTGTCACGGCGGTTGAAGGCGCCGCTGGTGCGGATCGGGTTTCCGATCCACGATCGCGTGGGCGGCGCCCGGTTGCTGCACGTGGGCTACCGCGGCGCCCAGCAATTGGCCGACCGCATCGTCAACACGCTGTTGGAATCGCTCCAGGAGCAATCGGACGAGGGATATTCCTATCTTTGACGGAACGGACCTCCGGCGAAAAGACACGGGCAGGAGAAACACCGGTCCGGTGACCCCATGAAACTCGATCTTTCCAAGCATCCCTGCTTCAACGACACCGTGCGTCATCAGTTCGGACGGATTCATCTGCCCGTGGCTCTGGCCTGCAACATCCAGTGCAACTTCTGCGACCGGCGGTTCAACTGCGTGAACGAATCACGGCCCGGGGTGACGGCCGGCGTGTTGTCGCCCCACCAAGCCCTTCGCTACCTGCAGCAAGCGGTGGAACGGGACCCGCGGATCGCCGTGGTCGGCATCGCGGGACCCGGCGATCCGATGGCCAATGTCGAAGCGACGATGACTACCTTGACGCTGACTCGCCAGCATTACCCCGAGATGCTGCTGTGCGTGGCCACCAACGGCCTGAACCTGGCGCCTCAGGCAGACGAACTCGCCCAGTTGAACGTCAGCCATGTGACGCTGACCGTCAACGCGGTTCGGCCGGAGATCGGCCGGCATATCTACGCCTGGGTCCGCGATGGGCGGCAGGTCCATCGCGGCGCGGCCGGCGCGGCCCTGCTGTGGGAGCGACAGCGTGAGGCCATTCGACAACTGAAGGCGCGGGACGTCGTGGTGAAAATCAACACGATCCTGATCCCCGGCGTGAACGACCAGCACATCGAGACCATCGCGCGAACCCTGCGCGACCTGGGCGCGGATCTGCTGAACTGCATCCCGATGTACCCGGTGGAAACCACGCCCTTGGGCCAGTTGCCCGAACCGACCCCGCAGCAGGTGGTCGATGCGCGGCTCCAGGCCGGTCAGTACCTGCCGCTGATGCACCACTGTACCCGCTGCCGCGCTGATGCCAGCGGGTTGCTGGGCGAAACGCTCAGCGACCAGCAGCAGACGGCACTGCGGCAAGCGGCCGCTCAGCCGTTGGCGCCGACCCAGACGCGTCCTTGCGTGGCCGTCGCCACCCTGGAAGGCATGTTGGTCAATCAGCATCTGGGCGAAGCGCAGCGGTTGGCCGTCTACCGCCAACAAGACGACGAATTCGAGTTGGTCGAAACGCGTCGTGCGCCGGACCCGGGCGGCGGTTCAGCACGTTGGCAGCAATTGGCCCATGTGTTGCACGACTGCCGCGCGCTGCTGGTGTCCAGTGCCGGCACGGCGCCGGTCGAAGTGCTGCGCCGCGCCGGGATCCGGGTGGTGATGATGGAAGGATTGATCGAAGAAGGTTTGGAAGCGGTGTTTGCCGGGTCCGACTTGCGGGCTCCTCTGCGACGCGAACATCGCTGTGGCGCCGGCGCCAGTTGTGCTGGCGATGGCATGGGTTGTATGTGATCAAGAAAGGAAAACGATGGAAAAACCAACGTACCATATCCTGGTATGCAACAGCTTTCGTGTCGGAGGCGACCCGCGCGGTGTATGTAGCCGCAAAGATGCCTTGGAACTGCTGCAAATGCTGGAAAACGAAGTGATCGACCGTGGCATCGACGCGTTGGTGTCCAGCACCGGGTGCCTGAAGCAGTGCGAAAAGGGGCCAGTGGTGGTCGTCTATCCTGACGGCTGGTGGTATCCCGAGGTCGATGCGGACAAAGTCGAAGCGATCCTGGACGCTTTGGAGGAAGGTCAGCCGGCCGCCGACCTGATGGCGGCATGAGTCGTTCCCTGTGGCTGGTGGATACAACGCTGCGGGACGGCGAGCAGGCCCCCGGAGTCAATTTTTCCCGAGACGCGAAACGTGAGATCGCCCGCGCACTGGCAGCCGCCGGCGTTCCGGAATTGGAGATCGGGACCCCCGCGATGGGCTCTGACGAGATCGAGGCGATCCGTGAGATCGTCCGGGCGGACCTCGGGTGCCGTCTGACCGCCTGGTGCCGCCTGCATCCGGCGGACTTGGATGCGGCGGAATCGTCCCAAGTGGATGCGGTCCATCTGTCGGCGCCTACCTCGGCCGTACATCTCAACGCACTGGGCAAGCGCCCGGACTGGGTGATTCAACAACTTCAGCAACTGATTCCCGAGGCCCGCTTGCGTTTCGATTTCGTCTCGATCGGACTGCAGGACGCGTCCCGCGCGGACCTGGAATTTCTATTGGAATCGACCGCGGCTATCGGCTCGTTGGGCGCGCATCGAGTGCGTCTGGCCGACACGGTCGGCGTCTGGGCTCCGGACCAAGTCGCGCATTGTGTGCGGCAAGTGCGGAGCGCCGCTGGCGACCTGCAGTTGGGCATCCACGCTCATAACGATCTGGGCATGGCCACCGCCAACAGTCTGGCTGCGTTGCAGGCCGGTGCGAACAGCGTGGACGTAACCGTGCTGGGGCTGGGCGAGCGAGCGGGGAATGCGGCGTTGGAAGAGGTCGTCATGGCGGCCCGGATCACGGCGAGCATCGATGGCGGGATCGACACACGGGCGCTTACCGGACTCTGCCACTTGGTCTCTTCCGCTGCGCATGAATCGATCCCGTGCCGCAAACCGATCGCCGGTCGTGCGGTGTTCGAGCATGAATCGGGCATTCACGTTCACGCCATGCACCGCGACCGACGCAGCTATGAGCCGTTTCCGCCCGACCAGATCGGCGCGACCGGATCGCGTTTCGTGCTGGGCAAGCATTCCGGAGCCGCCACCATCCGTTGGGCGTTGGCAAAGTGCGGCATCCAACCGCCCGACGACACCACCGCAAAACGTCTGGTCGCCCCCCTCCGCCGCCTGGCCGCAACGCGTCCCGGCCCCATCTCGACTACCGACTTGAAACTGCTCTACGACCAACTCGTCTTGAAAGGTTAATCTCCGTCAAAAACAACTGACTGCGATGGTCGACGAGAAAAGGAACCCGTTTTCCGACGCGATTGGGAGCCAGGAAACGGTGCTCGGACACGCGCCGATTTCGCCCGGGCTTTCTCCCTCCGGGGTCCGCTCCAAACGTCATGGAATCCCCCTGCCATTCCTCAGAAAACGCACGTATCGATCGAGCTGCAGCATGGCCGGCCAACCGGAGCGTCCCTCCGTTTTCCCGAGGCCATTTCGTCTTTCCGCGACGATGCGGAACGGCTCCCGTTTGCCCGGGATTCTGGTTCCGTTTTTCGCCGTGCGCCGCATGCCATCGGCAGCCGAAGCAAACAACCGTTGGATCCCCATGTCCACGTTGGTTGCGCCTCCACCAGCCCGCCCTGCGCGCGATTCTGCCGGATGAACCAGGAAAAACGCGGGTGGAATGCCGCAGGATCCGGACTTTCCGTCTGCGGTTCTCTGCAAAGTGCCAGTAGATGACTGTCTATTTCGGGCGGTTCTCAAAGACCGCTTGGGACAGACGATTACCACCCCCATCGAGAGTGGGTTTCCTGTATCCTTTCTCGGCTACGGGAATTCGACATCGAGAAAAATCAGGGCCGAAAACACGAAAAATCCGGGTGAAACACGGGGCAAAACGGCTCTTGCCGCCACGGAATCCCCCACGAATTCTGCGGACGAGGCGTCAAAAAAAGCCCTTGTAAAAAAAGCCCTTGTCGCCGGATGGCGACAAGGGCCAAAGCGTTGAAAGAAAGGGAGACCCCGCAAGTTGCGGAGTTCGTTCCGCGTGGAGACGTCAAGCAACGCCCCGCTTGGGCCTGACCCGTATCCAGTCATGAAGCGCACGGCGCGAACGACGAGTGACGGGCAACGGCTGCCGAATAACGCACTCCGAACAGAAACCCCTCCATCTCCTGCGGAACCGGGGCGGATGGCACCGCACCCGGGGATCTCCGACCTCGTACCTCAAAAACCGTAAGTTGCTGAAAAAAAGAGGTTTGGAGACATCGACCCCGATCGCGGAACGCAACCGGATCAAACGCCTCCGCGGACTTCCAAAAACCCACGACTTTGAGGAGCCGAGCATCTGCCGCTCCTCATCCCAGGAATCCCGGTGGTACTAGCATGACTGCCCTCCCTTGTCTGCGTCGCAGAAGGAACGAGATGACCGAAGCTTGAACGAACAAGCGTTCTACCCGGATTCTAGCACGGTCCCCGTGTGAAAGTCAAGTCCATTTTCGCCTCGTATGTTCTGTTCCGCCAGCGCATGGGCCCGACGGATCAAGCCCCCGGATTGTTCCGAGGAGGCAAACTGTGCCGGCCCGTCTTGCAATGACCGCCCGGACGCGGGGTACGTCAACGCTGCGCGGCCAAACGCCAACCAGCGGAGGCGGAGATTCACCAGAACCCTGCCGGGCCGGTTGCGGTCGTTCGAGAAGATTCGAGATCGTAACACGAAATGGAAGAACAGAAAGCACCGGATTCCACTGAAAGAAGGACGGCTTTGGATTGAAGGGTGAATGCAGATGGCTGAATCTCCAGCCCATAAGTTTGGCCAACTGACCTTGATTATGTACTGGAAAGAGATGGTTCCGACGCAACGGAAGGCATTCCGGTAGCATTCATCGAGGTTGCATCGCGGCGCTACACCAAGCACTCGCGCAACAAAGCTCAAGAGATTCAGGGTGCGATTCTTCCACTTGCCGAGAAGTATCGATGGTCAAATCCTTTCCTGGGCGCGGTCTTGGGGGGCGTGTTTACCGAAGGTTCCCTCGAACAGTTGCGCTCCCTCGGATTTCAAGTTCTCTATTTTCCTTATATGACACTGGTGGCTGCTTTCGCCGAAGGCGGCCTGGACATCGCTTTTGATGAAAAGACGCCCGATGCAGATTTTCAGACGTGTGTCCGGAGAATTGAGGCAGCCTCACGGAGCAGGAAGCAACAGATCGAACGGCATCTTATCGAAGCCAATCTGAGCGAAATTGTTAGATTCATGCATGCTTTGGATCGGCGGTTGAAGCGGCTGGTCGAAAGAATCGTCATCATTCCTCTTTATGGCAGGGTGAATGAGTTTGTGGCAATGGAAGACGCGATTCGTTTCTTGGATGAGCACCGAGTGTATGAGGGCACGGCAGGTTAGCTCTTTCTGCTAGAGCCGTTTAGCCGTTTCGCCGGGTTGCCGGAGAGATAGCAAAGATTCGGGGGCGATGGCGGTGACGCCGCGCTCTGCTTGACTTGTTCGAGACCAGGCGGTAAGGTCGGTTACCGTGATGGTGGAATTGGTTTTCGGAAAGGGTGTTCGACCCGAGGATTTCGGGCGGAACGGAGCTTCGAAACAAGCTTAGGGAGGGGGGCAAGCCATGATGCATCGCAGGTTTCTATGGATGTTGGGGATGTTGCTGGCCGTCGTCCTGGCCACGCCCCCGGCCGGGGCGGAAAGCAACGTAAGGCCGCGAACGAGTGAGGACGAGCCGGCTCCGAGCGAACGGGAGGAGCAGGCGTCGCTGTTCAACTGGTACTTTCGGAGCCAGGGCCTGACCTATCAGACCGAGTTTGCGGAATTGGAGACGTCCGCCGCGGTCGCCCCGTGGCGAATCCCTTATTCGGCGGCGATTTATCCTTTGACCAGCGGCGGGTTGGCGGCGGCTCGCACTTCGGTCGGCACCGTGTTGAGCAAATACGATTTGGCGTTCAACGAGGGGCGCAGTTTGGCGGAATCCTATGACAGCCGCCGCCGGATGCCCCAGAATGTGCCCCGGCTCGGGTTGTTCCGCCGGCGGCCGCGCCCCGGGGACTTCGGGATCGAGCCGTGGGAAGGGTACTGCAGTGGATTCGCGGCTTCGACCATCCGGCACCCGGAGCCCATGCGGCCGGTCGACGCGGGCACGGTGGGCGGGCGGCCGGGCGTGGTCTTTCAGCCCGCCGAAATCAAAGCCCTACTGAGCGCCGCCTACAACCGCACCCGGCAAGATAGCTTCCTGCTGCTCGCGCCGCCGAGCGCCCGCAACCGAGGTCCCAATATGGGCACCTTTCACCTGGCCTTGGCCAACTATATCGGGCAAGCCGGGCATCCGGTGGCCATCGATCGGACGCGGGGCCGCGAAGCGTGGAATAACCCGATCTTCAGATATGAAGTGACTTCGATTCGCGACGTCGGCCGCCGTGGCGACCTGGAGATCAAAGAGTTGGTTACGCGGATCACGTACACGGCCTATGGATCGGATCGCGTCCGCCAGACCGATCCGGAGACGGGACAGCGGCGCGGGCACTCGAGTCAGTCGATGTCGATCCGCTACCATCTGAACCTGGATGCCGAGGGGCATATCGTGGGTGGGCGAGCGCTGAGCCATTCCGGGCATTTCCTCTGGGTCCCGCTGTTTGCGGTCCAAGCGACGCCGGATCAAACGTCGCCCGGGAATCCGCATCTGGACGTCCAGAAAATCATCGCCTTGGCACGCGAATCCGCACTGCCCGACATCCAGGCGAAATACGATCAAAACGTGATCGGCAAGATGGTCGATCCGGAAATTGCCGTGCGGGCCGAAGCCGAGAGGCAGCGGGAAGCGGCTGCCGAAGAAGAACGTCAGGAATCGGAGGCGGAAGCCGCGGATTGACCGTCCTGCTGGCAGGCCGGATGACCAACCGAGGCCATGTTTGCGCAGACCCCATGGCCGTTGGGGCTCCCACCACATGCCGGCCAGTCGCGCATGCGAGTGGAATGGTCCGTGCGGGAGGGGGAGGAATCAATCTGCCGGGCGGACGCCCCCCAGGCCGGGTCGCCAGTGGAGGGTCATGGCGTCGCGAAGTTCCCGCACGCTGTGGTCGAGTTCGCGCATCCACGACGCCTCGGCGTAGAATACGGCGGGCACGATCAGCACATTGCGGCGATCCTCCGATTTCAGGCGGGCGAGGACCTCAGGCAGCGTGTGCCCCGGCAAACCGGTCGCCACCCGCAGCCGGTGGAAACGGCTGGCCGCTGCCAGGGGATCCTCTCGCTCCAGGTCCTGCCAAGCTTGCCGTTCGGCCTCGGATAATTCGGGGGGCAGGACAATGACCGTTGTTCCGCCGAAAGGTCCGGGGCAGCGGGGCAGTCTGCCGGGAGCAGCGAACTGGTCGGCATGCACCTCCGTCGGCCAGGCCTCCGCCGCCGGATCCTCTGGCGTTTCGTCCACCACCGCGACCGCGGCGCCGTGCTGCACCGCGGCCCACTGGGCATGCCTCCGAGCCCAATGGCGTTCGCGCGGAGCTTCGGGGGACACGACGAGATAGAACCGCGGCCGCTCGAGCGGGCTGTCGCACGCGGGCAGTCCGAGCGCGTCTCGCACCGCCTGCTCCAGCTGCGGTTCCTGCTGCCACGGATCCGGGTCCCAATCCAGCGGCCGGGTGTCGACCCCCACCTCTCGATAGGCTTGCCATTCCGGTTCCCACCAGGGGCGATCGGCCTCGTTGATCGCCATGACCAGGGATCGCTCCGGCGGGGGCACCTCTCCCCAGAGTTCGGGCAAGGGGAGCGGCAAGTCGTTCAGCTGGGCGAACTGTTCCGGCAGCCAAGCCACGGCCCGCACATCGATGCGCTGCGTTCGCACGGCGATCGCCGCCGCCACCGTCGCTCCGGTGCCCCGGCCGACAATCGCAACTCGCTCGGGATCGACGGGAAAGTGGCGGCACAAATACGCCCACATCCGCTCGCACGCCTGCAAGGCCCGCTGCAGATCCGAGGCGAAGGAATCGGGCCAGAACCAACGGCCTCCGCGACTCCGATCCGGTTGCTGTTGCCGGTGCAGCGGTTCCAGCACGGCGATCGCGGCCTGCTCGCCCAACCGCTCCCGCCACATGTCCATGCCGTCGCGGGCCATCAAACCCTCCTCGACCAACACGATCAGCAAGGGCAGTTTGCTTTGGCCATCCCGCTCCGCCGGCTGATGGAATTGGTAATCGAGGCTGCTCGGGATGGCGACCGACCAGGCGCCATCCTGCGGGTCCCGCGCCCGATCCTCGACAAACACCACGAAATCGGCCACAGGCAGACCCTTCCAATCGGCGACGCTGGGATTGGCTACCGGCACCAGGGACACGGTGGTGATCGCGATCTGTGGTTTGCGCTGGCGCAGCAGATACACGGCTCCCTCGCCGTAGGCGCTGTGAAAATCGCCGTTGATGAACAGCACACTGTGGTCCGGGTGGTCGTCCAATGCCCGTGCAGCCGTATCGGCCATGGCGTTATCCCACAGCGACTGGGTGGAATGCAGCCGATCCTCGGGTTGGATTCGCGCAGCATGCCCGCGCATGGCGTTGTCCACTCGCCGCCAATACGCATCCGGTTGGGGCAGGAGTCGCTCGGGCACGTGCTGCCGTTCTTCGTCCGACAGGTCTTCCAGGACCTGGGGTCCTTCCCGCGCGATGCGCATCCGCAGGGGACGCGGAAAGTTGGCCGCCACGACCGGTACGCCGGCACGGCGAGCCGTTTCGATCAGGGGGCGGTAGGCGGTCGCATAGTTGGGCCACGGTCGTGCTTGAGCCAGCCAGGTTCGCTCGTCGATTTCGCCCGCCAAGTAGGCATCCAAAGGGTCCTGAGTGTCCCGTTCGAACATTTCCAAGCCCAGCACGACCCGCTGCTGCCGCCGCGCGAGAAGTTCTTCGTAGATGGCCCATTGCAGGCGATGGCTGGTCTCGTCCGTATGCTGCTCTCCCAAGAACACCGCGTCGGCTTGCGCCAAGGCTTCCAGCAGGGCTTCCCAGTCCACGTCCTGCCCGGTGTGCCCGTCACGAATCGAAATCGAGCGTTGCAGGGGCGGCGCGTGCCAGCGAGGGCTGGGCGGTTCCGCAAACCCGGTCGCACAGAGCACCAGCATCAGCGGCCCCCCGATCTTCGCAGGGACGGTCATCGTCGGTTCCTTGTCTCCAGGGGTGCAGGAAAAAGCTTGTGGCAACCGCGAACTCGCATGGTTGGCGTGCCACCTTTCGCGTGCCGGATACGGCTCCGGCTTGGTTAGCACTCGGAAGCGTGCACGCCAACCGTTTCCTGTCAAAGTACCTGCGGAGGACTCGCATGACAACCACTCGGTTTCTCCGACTCGGTTCAGGAGATGGTCATGACCCACCAAGGAGCTACCGGCATGCGTGTCGGCATCGGAATCGACACCGCTCGCTACGGACATCCCGCGTCCTCACGCTCGATGCCCTGGATTTTTTGACGTTGCCCCGAAAGCGTGGACTCCCACTGGGGAGCCCGGCGCGCTGATGCGGGGCGGTCGGGCACGGTCGGGTGGCACGAATTGGGTTATCAGAATACATTGGGGACCGTTTGCGTTCGCCGAGCCCCCCTCTGCAGCAGGCATGCGTCCGGTAATTATGGTGCAGGAATCCCCCCAATCCGATCCGGTTCCGACGGTCGCTCCGCCCACCATCCTGCCCGGCTGGTCGCGCCGCCTACTGACTCGCCTGGAACTGGATCGGGCGGTGGTCTTCGCCCTGCTGCTACGCCTATGGCAGTTGCTGGCCGGCGCGGTCAGCGTGGTGCTGATCGCCCTGTTCTTCACCGGCGAAATGCAGGGCTACTATTACACATTCGCCGGATTGCTGGCCCTTCAGTCGTTTTTCGAACTGGGGCTGCATATCGTGATTATCAGCACGGCCAGTCACGAATGGGCCCGTCTGCGGTTCGATTCCCGGGGTCGGATCGTGGGGGACGCGGACGCCCGCTCGCGACTGATTCATCTGGGGCACTGGATGGCCGCGTGGTACGGAATGGCGGCTCTGCTGTTCATCGCCGTGGTGTCGATGGCGGGTGTGGTATTTTTTTCACTCCGCCCGGCGGGAGAAGTGGCTTGGTTCTGGCCCTGGATGCTGCTGGTGCTGTTGACGGGGATGCTGTTGGGAACGCTGCCTCTGGTCGCGTTACTGGAGGGTTGCAATCAGGTAGCCACCGTCAATCGTTTCCGGCTGATCCAAGCTGTGGCGGCCAATTTGGCGGTCTGGACGGCGATCAGCCTGGGTGGGGGATTATGGTCTGCGGTTGTGGCGGCCGGCGCCCGCCTGGCGATTGATCTTTATCTGATCCTGGTGCATTACGGCCATTTTTTTCGCCAGTTGCTGGAACGGCCGGGGGGGGCCCGCATCGGCTGGCGGACCGAACTGTGGCCCATGCAGTGGCGACTGGGATTGGGCGGCGTGTTCAGTTATTTCGAGTTCTCGCTGTACACCCCCATCCTGTTCCATTACCACGGGCCGGTGATCGCAGGGCAGATGGGGATGAGTTGGACGCTGCTGATCGCTGTACAAGCAGCCGCCTTAGCCTGGGTGCAAACCCGCGCTCCACGATTTGGCGTGTTGATTTCACAACGCAACTACCAACAGCTGGATCACTTGTTTTTTCGGTTGACGGCCATTTCCCTGGTCGCCCTGTCGGCGGTCTGCCTGGCTGCCTGGAGTCTGGTGCTGGGGATGTATGTGGCCGAGTTCCGTTTGGCGGCACGATTGTTGCCTCCCCTCCCGCTGGGACTTTTCTTCTTGGCCTTCGTGCTGAACCACATCCCGCGTTGCCAGGAAATCTACTTGCGGGCGCACAAGCGCGAACCGGTCTTTGCCATCAATCTCGTCTCTTCCAGTCTCACCGGACTGTTGGTCTGGCTCCTGGGCGCGGCCTATGGAGCGGAGGGAGCGGCGATGAGTTACTTGGCCGTGGTGGCTTGCGTCAGCCTGCCCGCCAAAACGTGGCTGTGGCAAGCCTGCCGGCGCAAGTGGCATGTTTGAGCCCGGCGTCGGGTCGCCGGGCATCCGGCGTGTCAAGCGTTCATCTTGACACCAACAACTCGGTGGCGGTAACATGGCCGCTCGAGTCAACGGAGCGAGCCGGTTGGTCGAGAACAGGCGGGCCGGCAGGAGGCGACCGCCGATCCCGAAGGCCAGGGTGGGAAGTCGGCTTGGTGAACGCGCAGCCCAACCCGCGACCCGAGCAGAGAAAGGATTCTTTGCAATGTTCGTCGAACGAATTCTGGCAACTCAAGTGGGGCGGACCCTCGTTCCTCCTCGCACCACCCTGCCGACCGCTTCGGTTTCGCCCCTGTGCCTCGGCGGCTCCCGGGGCTTGCTCCGGATGTGGATCGAAACCGCGGGCGTCCTGTACGAAGATACCTGCTGGTGGCGCTGGTTATCGCAGGTGCTGGCCCGCATGGGCGTTCCGATCCCCCATGACCGGTTGCGGGAAATGTGGACGTGGCATTGGGAATCGGCGCGGGCCGACGCGAAAAACGGCGATGAATTCTGGTATGTGCTGGCGATCTGCCTGCAGCAGATGGGGCTCTCCAAGGGTGGCACTCAGGAAGTCTTGGCAGCCGCGGTCGCCCGGCAAAAGCAGCTGGACCACCGCGAGTTCCCCTATCGCGGCGTCTCGAACACGCTGGCCCAATTGGTTCATGCCGGCGTTCAACTCGCCGCGCTGTGCGACGCCCAGTGCTCGCGCGAACGGTTGCTCCAGCGGCTCCACCGCCTGTCGCTGACCGAACCCTTCCTGCACTTCTTCGCAAGCGCCGCATCCGGCCGATCCCTGCGACATGGGACGTTCTACCGAGACCGACTGAAGCAGCTGGGCTTGATGCCGTCCGAAGTCGTATTTGTCAGCAGCCAGGAGCAGCATGTGCGGGCAGCCGGGCATGCCGGTCTGGCCACCATCGCCATCGCCTGCTCGGAACAGGTGCCTGCCGACCTGCATTTGGAGGTATTCACGGACCTGCAATGCGAGCGTGAACCCCGATCGGGCTCCCGATATGCCGCCTGATCATCTCCCGGGCAAATCCGAGCGGTCGGTGCGGGGCGGCATGTCGAGTTTTTCCGGTCAGGTCGGTTGCCGCGCGGCCCGATTTTTCGACAATGGTCACTTGCGCCTGCGATGAAGTGCGGCTTGCCGACCGGTGGCCGACGGGTTGGGATCATCGGGGCTTTACCGCTTCACCCTGTAGGTCAGAGGAAACAGTTGCATGGATCTTCACGATTTGACGCGCCAGTTGCATATTTCGGGTACCTCGAAAATCGTAATGGTCGTCGCCGACGGCCTCGGCGGGCTGCCACGGGAGCCGGGTGGCCAGACCGAGCTGGAAGCTGCCAGCACACCTCATCTGGACGATTTGGCAGCCCGCGGCATTCTGGGGTCCAGTTTACCGATCTTGCCGGGGATTTCGCCGGGCAGCGGGCCCGGACATCTGGCCCTGTTCGGCTACGATCCGTTGCAATACGTGATCGGGCGTGGCGCGTTGGAGGCGACCGGGATCGGATTCGAACTGGAGGATGGCGACGTGGCCATCCGCTGCAATTTCTGCACGCTCGATGCGGACGGCAACATTTCGGACCGCCGGGCCGGACGGATCCCCACCGAAGAGAGCGCTCCTTTGGCCGTTCGCTTGCGTGAAGTGAAGGTCCCGGGTGTCGAGATTTTCGTCGAACCGGTTCGTGAACACCGTTTTGTCGTCGTGCTGCGGGCCGCCGGGAGATTGGCGGGCCAGGTACGAGACACCGACCCGCAGGCGACGGGGGTTCCGCCCCTGGAGCCGGTGGCCGATGACCCGGCGAGCGAGCGGACTGCGGAGATTGCTCGTGAGTTTCTCCGTCAGGCGAGGCAGTTGTTAGCGGATCAGCCGAAAGCCAATTTCCACACGATGCGGGGGTTTGCCGAAAAACCCCAATTGCCCTCCTATCGCGAAGTCTACGGTCTGCGGGCAGCCGCCATCGCAGTCTACCCTATGTATAAGGGACTGGCCCGGCTGGTGGGAATGGACATCGTCGGCGAGGCGCAAACCTTGAACGATCAGATGGACGTTTTGAAGGCCAGTTGGAACGACTACGATTTCTTCTTCCTGCACTACAAATACACCGACAGCACCGGGGAAGATGGCAATTTCGAAGCCAAAGTTCAGCGGATCGAGGAATTGGACGCCGCAATGCCTCGCATCCACGCCTTGAACCCCGAAGTGCTGATTGTCACCGGGGACCACAGCACCCCGGCTTATTTGAAGAGCCACAGCTGGCATCCCGTGCCGACTCTGCTGGCTTCGGACTGCTGCCGGCCGGACCCGGAGACGCGGTTTGCCGAGAGCGCCTGCATCCGCGGTGGGCTGGGACTCTTCCAGGCCAAGTACCTGATGAGTTTGGCGTTGGCCAATGCCGGACGTCTGGGAAAATACGGGGCCTGAAGGCGCCGGTTCATAGCGGCTGGAACCGCACGCGCAGGCGTTCGGGCTCCAGTTCCACTCGATAACCGCTCAGGCCCGCGGGACCGATCCGCGGGCCGAGATCCTCGCCCTCCGGCGGCAGCATCAGCGCAGGAACGTCATGGAGCACCACTCCACCAAAACGGAGGGAGGGTAACACCACGCGGCGGGTTTGCAGACGCCGCCGGGATTCCAGCGCGATTTCCACCGTTTCCGCATCCTCCAACCACGTGAGTCCGGCCGATTCCACCAAAGTGGCTGGAATCAGCGTTTCTTGGGAACTCTCCTGCCACGTAAACACCGCAGGCACGCGTTCATCCACAATCCCTCCGAAACGCGTGTGGTCACCCTGCTGGTAGAATGGCGTCCAATCGGAAAAGACGAGCCCTTCGTGGCGTTCCAGCCGTTTCAGCCGGGCATCATACCCTTTTCGTAGCGGTCCCAAGCGATGGTTCTCACCCCGCTCACGCAAAGCCCGGAGGATGCCCGGGTCCTCCGCCAACAACGCGTACTCGGAAACGATCTGCCGGTGAAGTCGGCGAATTGTGATTACCGACAGGGCCAGTCGGAGCCGGAGATCCGTCAATTGGATCAGCGACGAACGGACGGGGATCCTACCCGGCAACTTGGCCGGATCGACAGCCTGCGATTCCAGCTGGCGCAGTTGCCGCTCCCATTGGGGAATTTTCGGGTCGCCTGTCGGGGCTTGTGCCAGCTTCTGGCGTAAGACCTCGCTCTGCTGCCGCGTGGCCTGCCACAGCAACTGATTCTCCGTCGCCGTCTCGGTCAACTCGGACTGCAGGCGGACAATGCGGCGATGTACCGGTTCCAATTCGCCCAACCACGCCTGCAACCGGAACTCCTCCGCCAGCAACCAAACGTGGCTGCCTTCCCATCGCCGCAACCCCGCCTGCCGCAGCAACCGTTCGCCAGCCGGCATTTCCTCCACGGGCATCCACGCCAGCAGCACGATCCATGTTGCGATCCACCATCCTGAGGGGCGCGGTCGGGAATTGGTGGACGGCATGTCGCTTGGTATCGGAAAAACTGGCATGACCCACTGACCCGGGGAAAGCGATCGTTCCAATTGACTCCTCGGCATTCTAGCGGCAAGGCTCATTTCGTCGATAACAGGCGAGGAATTCCGGCATGACGATCAGCGCGCGCGGACACCTGCCGTGTCGCCCCGTTCGTCGATCGCGCGACCGTGAACGGTGCGAGGAGGCAAAGCAGATGTGGCGTTCTTTTTTCTTGGCAATCGGCATCACTTTCTGCATTCTCGGCCTCGAATTTCTGGTGATCGAGGAAGCGGTCATCTCCCCCGCACCCGCCAATTCGGTGGTCGCCACGGGCGAGGCCAGCGGCCGACGGCAGATCACCATCCAGGAATGGATGCCCTGGAGCTTCCTTTCGGCCGGCGCGGTGATCATCCTCTACACTTATACACTGCCCAAAAGGTTCCAGTCTTAAGAGGGACTAACTCCGGCCCGCCCGCCAACCGTCGGGAAGAATGGCTCCTTTGGTCAGCACCAGGATCCCGTCACGGATCATCCAGTGCTGGTCGTCGTCGTCGCAGCTGTCCTGGACATCCGCTTCCAAATTGATGCGAACATCCGCTCCGATCCGACAATTCTTGTCGACAATGGCATCTTCGATATGGGTCCGCGCTCCGATCCCGATGGGCGGCTTATCCGGGTGATGCACCGTCGGGTCATGCTCATCGTCCTCGTAGAAGTCGGCCCCCATCAAGATCGAATTGCGGATGGTCACGCCGGGCCCGATGATACAGCGCAAGCCGATGATGCTGTTTTCGATCACCGCTCCGGCCCCAATTTTGCAACCGTCGGCCAGCAGGCTGTTTCGGATCTCGGCGCCATCCACACGTGTGGGGGGCAAAAAGCGGGCTCGCGAGTACACCGGGGCATGCGGGGCGGCCAGATCGAAAACGGGTTGCGATTGCACCAGACTGAGGTTGGCGTCGTAGAACGCCCGGATCGTCCCGATATCTTCCCAGTACCCGTCGAACAAGTAGGCCTGGACATGATGTTTCTCAATGGACTCGGGGAACAGCTGGCGGCCGAAATCCTCCACGTCGGTGGTTTGAAGGACATCGACCAGGGCATCCCGATTGAACAGATAGATGCCCATGCTGGCCAAGCAATCGCGACCGCGGCTTTCGATTCCATGTTCTTCCAGCCATTGGGGTGGGAGCACGACATCTTTCCGTTCCGCCTCGGTTTGCGGTTTTTCGACGAAACCGGTAACGCGGCCGTTTTCGTCGGTGCACATGATCCCCAAACTCGCCGCCTCCTCGCGCGTGGCGGGCAGGGCCGCGATGCTGGCCTCGGCCCCACTCTCCACATGGTGCTTCAGCATCTCCAGGTAATCCATGCGGTACAGCTGGTCCCCGGAGAGGATCAGCACGTGCTCGATACCCGGCTGTTGCAGGTAGCGGAGGTTCTTGCGCACGGCATCGGCCGTGCCCTGATACCAGTCCGAAGAAGCTTCTCCGGTCTGTTGAGCCGCCAATAACTCGACAAATCCCCCATCGAAATGGTCGAAGAGATACGTTTGGCGAATGTGCCGATGGAGACTGACGGACATGAACTGGGTCAGCACGTAGATCCGGTTGATCCCGCTGTTCAGGCAATTCGACAGGGGGATGTCGATCAGCCGGTATTTGCCGGCCAGCGGCACGGCGGGTTTGGCGCGGTATTTGGTTAGTGGAAACAAGCGGGTACCGCGACCGCCCCCCAGAACAAGTGCAATTATTTTCCTATTCATGGCACCTCCTCGAGCCCGGTGATTCGCATTTCCGAATTCTGTTAACTTACCAGTTGCGATGCCGCTTCGGGAGGGGTGTTACGGGGGGGCGGACACCCGGGCCAGTCGGCCATTGGGATGCCGGAGGCAATCTTGACACATGGGTCCCCCGTGTTAAAATCGTTCCGGCGAGGTACCGGCCGATGCAATGTGCTTTTGGAGGGACTGGCACACCGTCATGAAGTGTGACAAATGCGAGAAGCAAGCGACGTTCCATATCACCGAACGGGTGGGAGAAGAAGCGCAGTGGGAAGAACTTCATCTGTGCGAACATTGCGCCCGCGATTATTTGAGTAAACCTTCGGAGCCCGAGTCGCAATCGAGCATGGCCAGCGCCTTGGCCCAGCATTTGAAGCTGGGCCAGACGGCCGACGAGTTGGCTCGCATGGATCGGCAGAAATGTCCGATCTGCGGTATCTCGTTTTACGAGTTCCGGCACCAGGGCCGTTTGGGGTGCCCCCATGATTATGTGTGCTTTGAAAAACAGCTGATGCCCTTGATCGAAAACATCCATGGGGAGACGTTGCACACGGGCAAGCGGCCGCGGCGCGCCGGGCATGACATCGACAAACAGACGCGTTTGATCCGCTTGCGGCGGGACATGCGCGACGCGATCCAGGCGGAGGATTACGAGCGGGCATCCGAATTGCGTGACGAAATCCGAAGCCTCGATGCCGAAGGAAGCGACGAAGGCCGAGAACCGCTAGTCAGTTAGGATCGGTTTGTGGTAAAGCTCGAAGAACTCGCGGGGAAATGCGGCGAGTGGTTGCGTGGGTCCGGACCGCACTCGGATATCGTGGTCAGCAGCCGGATCCGGTTGGCACGCAACGTGGCCGACTTTCCCTTCATGCGCAAATGCACCGGCTTGGATCGGGCATCGATCGAACGGTCCCTGCGCGAACGCCTCGGCCAAATCGCGGGATGGGAAAACGTCTCCTATATCAACGTCAACTCGCTGGACGAGACGGATCGTCAGTTTCTGGTCGAACGGCAATTGATCAGCCGCGAATTGGCGGATGCCGATGGCTCCCGCGGGGTGTTGGTCGACGCTGGCGAAAAATTCGCTGTGATGATGAACGAGGAAGATCATTTGCGGATCCAGGTGATGCACAGCGGTTTGGACCTGCAGGGGGCCTGGGAACGGATCAATCTCCTGGACGATCAGATCGAAGCCCGCGCCACCTACGCCTTTCACGAGCGTTTGGGCTACCTCACTGCCTGCCCGACGAACGTGGGGACGGGGATGCGTGTCAGCGTGATGCTGCATATGCCCGCCCTGGTCCTGACCCGCCACCTGGAACGCGTCTTACGCAGCTTGCACCGCATCAGTCTGGCCGTCCGTGGACTCTATGGCGAGGGCTCCCAGGCCATGGGCGATTTCTACCAGATCAGCAACCAGATCACGCTGGGCAAAAGCGAATCGGAATTGATCGCCCAAGTGGCCGAAGTCGCCGAAATGCTGATCGAATACGAGCGAAAGGCCCGAACCTACCTGGTCGAAAACGGGCTGAAAGAACTGCACGATCGCGTCAGCCGGGCTTTCGGAGTGCTTTGCACCGCCCAGACGATCAGCAGCGAAGAGACGATGAGTCTGTTGTCCAGCGTGCGGATGGGGGTGAATCTGGGCTTGATCCGCGATGTGGAAATTCCGACCGTGAACAAACTGTTCATCCACACCCAGCCGGCCCACCTGCAAAAGCTTCGCGGCAGCCCGCTGAAAACCGCGGATCGGAACATCGAACGCGCGCTGTACCTGAAAGACCACCTCCGCCAGCGGCCGCAAGACGAGCATCCCGAAAACAATTGAACTCAGTTTTCGCTCGTAGCGGCCTCCTCCGTTCCCGCCAACCGCCATTCGACCGCATCGGCAACCACCAGCCCGCGGGAACCGCCAGCCCGGATCTCCACATAGCCATCGGTCCCCTCCTCAAAAGCAAAGGTCCCCAGCACACGCGAATTGTCCGGCCGCACACGCTGGATGGTCTCGCCCCGCGCATGCCGGATGCACACCTCGAATTCGCTGTCCAACGGAAACGGCGTGGCATCGGGGAACGCCACTTCGTACACGCCCTCCACCAGATCGGGGGTGAAACGAGCAAACTCGCCCTCCACCGCCTGACCGCCATTGGTCAAGTAAAATCCGCCATGCCCCCGGCGGTTCCGCGGCACGCGCGAAAAACGGTGCCCGACCCAGAAGTAAGGCGTGGCGAAAAAGCCCGGATCGCGGTCGTCGACGATCACGAACTCCGCCGGCCGCTCGCCCCGCACTTCCAACCGCACCCCGAACGTCTGCGGTGAATTGACGGCTCCCGCACAGGCGACCGTCACCCGCGCCGTATAGGCGCCCGGGGCCAAACCGGAAGCATCGACCGCGACGGCCAGTTCTTGCGAGTTGCCTTGACCCGTGGCCTCCACCCGGAGCCAGTCGGCGCTGCCGTTCGCCGGTCGCAACACCGCTTGGTTCAGGCGACCACCGCCCGGGTTCTGCAAGCGCACGGTTTGGCT
>SLEY01000051.1 GCA_007124535.1 Planctomycetaceae bacterium | reverse complement strand
TGGACTACGTCGGCGGCCGGGAGGATCTGCGGGCAGGCCGGATCCGCGCGATCGGGGATCCGCAAGCCCGGTTTGCGGAAGACAAACTGCGTTTGCTGCGCGCCGTCCGCTTCGCCGCGATATTCGAGTTTCACTTGGAAGAAGCCACCCGCCAGTCGATTTGCCAGCAGGCGTGCGAGTTGAGCGTGGTCAGTGCGGAACGGATCCGTGAGGAGTTGCGGCAGATGCTGGTCCACCCGCAACGGCGTCGAGCCGTGGAGTTGCTGGATATCTGTCATCTGCTGCCCGTCGTCCTGCCCGAGGCCCCCTCGCCCGCCGGGCCGGAGCGATGGAACCCGATGCAGCGGATGTTGGAGCAACTGGGGGCCGCCTCGTTCCCCGTCGTATTGGCCGTGTTGGTGCGCAGGCCGGAGCCGTCCGCAAGCCTCCGGAAACTGCCGGTGATCGCCCAGCGGTTGCGGCTGACCCGCCAGGAGCAGCGTCTGTTGACGTTCCTGTGGAAAAACGAAACGGCCGTCCGCCATGCCCGCCGCTGGCCTTGGCCCCGCCTGCAGCGGATCCTGATCGAACCGGCCAGCCGCGAATTGCTCGGCTACGCTCGCGTCGTGGCTCAAGTTCTGGACGGCCACACCGAGGAGATCGACTTCTGTGAACAGCAACGTTTGCTGCCCGAGGACCAGCTGAATCCGCCAGCCCTGCTGACCGGCGCCGATCTTCGCCGGGCCGGTGTGCCACCCGGCCCGGTCTACGCCCGAGTCTTGGAAGCCGTCCGGGATGCCCAACTGGAAGGCCGGATCCATAACGCCGATCAAGCGATTCAACTGGCCCACCATTTCATCGCCCGGGAAACGGAAGACGCCGAATAGGTTCCTTTTAGGGATTGCATTACCCTCTGAAAAGAGTGATTCAAAGAGGTCCGTCGATCTGAGCGAGCGGGCGCGGCAGAACCCTTGTGATTTGCGGCACGAGTTCTTTGGTTGATGCAGGATGGGTTCGACGATGCCTTTTCGCCATTGTCCTCGCTACCGCGCGCGGGTCGCAGGGCGAAAAACGGAACCAGGATTCCGGGCCAACGGGCGCCGTTCGGCATAGTCGCTGACGGCACGTTTCGTGTTCGGCAAAGGGCCCCCTGTTTGCCAAACCTGGGATTTCCGAGTTATGATAGGGAGGATGCTTGCAGTCGGTTTTTCGGAAACGCAGAGAAACCAGCCTGTCTCGTCGGGGTGTTTGTCCTGGAAATCGTGAGCTTCTCGGACAGCCAGAATGGTTCGTTCGGTGGGCATGGACCAGTCTGGAGCATGGTAGTGCCTTCGCCGGCGAGTTACCCCTTTGATGGGCACGTTGCTTGTGGCTCTTGTTCATGAGACGAAAATGAGGCGCACGCCATGATCGTACTCCTTGTCGTCGCTTTGGCGCTTCTTCTGCAACTGGCTGCGGGGATCATGGCGATTCGGATGGTGGGGGCAACGCGGCACGATGGGGTCTGGATCGCCGTGTCTGCGGGGCTGTTTGTGATGGCTTTTCGCCGCGCGGTGTCGCTGTATTTGGCGTGGCCCTCGGATGCCGTGGGCGGGCTGGATTTGAGTTACGAGGTGGCCGGTCTGGCCATTTCCCTGTTGATGGTATTTGCGATTGTCGGCTTTGTGACGGACGTGCGGGAGAAGCGGGAGGCGGATGCGCGGATCGAGCACTTGAACGCGGTATTGCGGGCGATCCGAAATGTGAATCAAGTGATCGCGCGCGAGCGGGATCGTGATCGGCTGTTACAGAGCATTTGCGACAGTCTGGTCGAGACGCGGGGCTATCGTTACGCCTGGATCGTGTTGCTGGATGGGGAGCGGCGGTGGTTGGCCGGCGCGCAGGCGGGGATCGGCGAGTCGGAATTCGGCCGGTTGCGGGCGCGTTTGCGGGCGGGTGAGACGGTGGCGTGCTTGGAGCAGGCATTGGCCAGCGAGGGGGTGGTCCGAATGGAGCGCAGCCGGCCGAGCTGCCAGCCCTGCCCGCTGGCAGTCCAACTGAGGGGGCATTCCACGCCGCTGGCGGTACGTCTGCATTGCGACGACCGTGTTTACGGGGTGATCGCAGCCTCGGTCCCCTCCGCCTTTGCGGGGGATCGCGAGGAACACGATTTGGTGTCCGAAGTGGCGGGTGACATTGCATTGGCCTTGCACAATATGGAATCGGAAGCCCGGCGCGAGCAGGCGGAGCGCGCTTTGCGGCTGGAACAATCGCGGCTGGCGGCCCTGCTGCAATTGCAGCAGATGTCCGCGGCTCCGTTGCGGGAAGTGACGGGTTTTGCATTGGAGGAAGCCGTGCGGCTGACCCGTAGCGAATTGGGCTACCTGGCATTTCTCAACGAGGACGAGAGTGTGCTGACCATGCATGCTTGGTCCAAGACGGCGATGGGGCAGTGTGCGATCCAGGAGAAGCCGCTGGTTTATCCGGTGGAGACCACGGGATTATGGGGCGAGGCGGTGCGGCAGCGCCAACCGGTGTTTACCAACGACTATCCGGCGCCGAATCCTTTGAAGAAAGGGTACCCCGAGGGGCACGTCCACGTCCGGCGGCACATGAACGTGCCGGTGTTCGAGGGCGAGCGGATTGTGGCGGTGATCGGGGTGGGCAACAAGGAGTTGCCCTACGACGATTCGGACGCTCGCCAGATGATGTTATTGGGGCAAGGCATGTGTCAGATGCTGCGCCGCCGGGAGGCCCAGGAGCAGTTGCGGGCGGCGCATGACGAGTTGGAGGTTCGCGTGCGGGTGCGCACGGCGGAGTTGGCCAATATC
>SLEY01000683.1 GCA_007124535.1 Planctomycetaceae bacterium | reverse complement strand
CAACGTGGTCGCACCCGCCCGAGCGGCTTGGATGGCGGCGATGGTTCCGGCCGTGCCGCCACCGACGACCAAGACATCCACCGTGGTCGACTCGTCCATCGACGCCTCCGCTGGGTTGCCAGGGGCTGCGCTCGACTCGGCTCCCCACGCTGCACCCGTTGCCGCAACTCCGGCGACGCCGGCTGCGGAATGCTGCAAGAACTGCCGTCTACCCAAATGGCTGTTTTTCATGGTTGTCATTCCTGATAACTAGACCTCGCCACCGCGAGCGAACTCACGCACGCCCAAGCTACCGGCACTCGGCAGATATCCATGAACTCACTCGAACGTTCATCACAACCACGACCTGGACCTGACGGTAACGGCCACCACTTTGATCTACGCTGTGAACACCGCTGGCCTCCGCATCCGGTGGTGGCCCGCAAAGCCCTTCCGCTTGATCCAATCGGAGGGCTTCGGCTAAGATGGCCCCGTGTCTGGCATCCGCAGCTAACCCATTCTCTACTCGGGTGGCGTTACCGTAATGTCAAACCGGTTGTTCTCGGCGGGCACTTCACAGGTCAAACCTGACGTGTCGGCCGCCGTGTATTTCGCGGCAACCAAGGGCTTGTCCTCCGTCGGAGAATCGATGTCGCCGCCCAGATGCTCCACCGCCTCGCTGATATAGACTCGATACGTCCCGGGCGGGAGTCCGTCGGCCATTCCGAGCGACCCAACGGTGTAAGTCCCATCCTCTTGGATCGTACCGACCGCCTGGAACGAATCGGTGACGAAGATGACTTCCCCTTTGGGCAACGGTGAGCCGTCCTCAAAGGTCACCTTCCCCGACAACGGTTCGTGAGCGCTACCGCATCCACTCACAAAGAAGCACGCGAAAAGCAAGAATAAGAGCAGATCTGTTCTCATGTTTCATGTCTCCTGCAAAACACTGGGGGCGACCGAATGACCGCAAGTCCGGTGCAATTCGCAGGGCTTGCGAAAGGAAACATCCGGCGGGACGCGAGGCGTTACCGTAGCGACACCGGGTTGCCGTCGTCGACGTGGGCCAGTCGACCCAGGACCGACGTGCTCAGATTCGAACCGGTGGGTATGGTGACGGAAATCGCGTGGACCGAACCGTCGCCGAACAGAAAGTTGCAGACGCCCGGATGTTCTGACCCCCAGACGATGTGGCCTCGGTAAAGATTATTGGAATCGATTCCCTCGTTCCCATCACGAGCAAATCTCCCCCACCCGGGCCTCGATATGGAGAGCGTCGCCCAGGCTCCCGTCACCAAAGCCGAGCAATCGCCCTGGGTATTGCGGTTACGCGTACTGCTGTCGTTGTCAACAGCGCAACTTCCGATCAGGTCGCGTGGGATGTGCTTTTCGCCGAGGATAATCTGGTTGCTCGACCCGTCTCTCCACCAGGACATGGGGTCGCGCGGTGACCACGAAGAGGAATCGTTTCCGGTCCACCTCGCGGCACGGAGCGGGCTCTTGGAACAACTTGGGGCAAAACACTGCCCGAGGCCTTCCCTCGCTCCGTTATCAACACGCACCGAGGCGGGCCAGGATGTGGTGGTCGGATAGGAGACCATGGCATAATCGGTTTGCGGGCCGAAAATGTTGAAGTTCCCATGCACCGACGTGTCGGGCCCCGGACCGTCGAGCGACCCGCTGTTCCGGCGTGAAGGGCAGAGAAACAGATTGAAGTTCATGCCCCTCTGCTGGTCAGGTGTGAAGTTATTCCAGAAGTTGGGGTTGTTGACATTCGCGGCGAAATCGTCGCTTTCCTCCCTGATCATGTCGTAAGCCCCTGCTTGCTCCATATAGGGCAGAATGAGTGCGAAAAAAGAAATCCTGTTATCGCCGTAGGCGGCGGCGCCAACACTCGCCGGCGGGAGGCCACCCTGTGAATCGGCGAAATTGTGCACCGCCAAGCCGATCTGCTTCAAATTGTTCGAGCACTGCATGCGCCGTGCCGCCTCCCTGGCCGCCTGCACCGCCGGCAGCAGCAAAGCAACCAGTATTCCAATGATGGCTATGACCACAAGCAACTCGACCAGAGTAAACGCCCTAGTTTTTGAGGCAATCATCGGCACTTCTCCCTTCGAAAACAACAAAGCAGACTTCGAAAAAGAACATTCATCGATGCAACAAAGAGATAAACTGAGTAAGATCTTGAAACCTCGTCCGGTGCGATTCTGCATTTATCGGACAGCTTTGTCGCCTCGGTTCCGCCAGCTTAAACGTGCCAGCATGCAAGCAACCGTTGCCGGCAACTATAAATTGTACCTGAGGTGGTAACCGTGTCAACGAAGCAAACCCCCGCGAGCAGGTTAACTGCGGTTCGTCGAGGGGGGTGCACAGTTAGTAATTCATGGCAAGAAAAGCAGCCACGCGCTTCGTGTTGAGCAACAAAAATTCAGGGTGGCTCACCATCGGGCTGGCCGAGGAGCGCCCGCGACGGAGATGTTCCCCAGACCGCGCCGGTTCGTCCCGAGAGTCCGGAACATGGTCTTGCGTGCGGCGATGCTGTTTCCTTCGCTACGGCTGATCCCGAGGTTCCGGCACCGGTCAATCTCCGGTGCGGATCTTGTACAATCGCAACATCGTCGGCTCCGGCCACGGCTCGGGAACCGGCCGGTCACGGTTGGGACCGCCGTGTTCCCACCGCACGTAGTAGGCGACCCCCTCCAAATCCGAGCCGTCCATGTCGGAGATCAGGTTGACGCGCATCCGTCCGCCGGGTCGACGCAGATCCGGAATCGGCTCAACCAAAAAATCGGACTCCGGACGGGTCGCCGCCT
>SLEY01000063.1 GCA_007124535.1 Planctomycetaceae bacterium | reverse complement strand
GCAGGATCGGCGGGAGTCCGAGCCGTGAGCGGAGCCAGCGATTCGGCAAGCCTGATCGCTGCGGCGGCGGTGCGATACGGTCCAGCCCTCGCTTTGCCGCGAGAATCGGGGAACAGGCCGGAAGGTTAGCAGAGCGGGGCATCACGGCGAGGTCTCCTCCAAAACAGGACGGGGCGGATCGGCGCCAAACCGTATTCTACACCAAGTTTTCCAATATGTCGCGCGGCGAACGTCCATTCGCAACTGGCTCCAACGGCCGGGAAGCGATGAGTTGAAACCGCCAGCCGATTCGAATGAGTGGCTCGTCTTCATCCTGCGAATCCATTTAGCCTCCAGTGATCGGAGGGGCGGCCTCTTCGGCGCGGATGGCTTCGACCAGGCGACCGATCCGGGCGCCCAGGATCGCGTTGACGTTCTCTTAAGCCTGGCGAAGGCCCGTTTTCGTCGGAATCGCCGTCATTCGTGGCGGTCCAGATGACCGGATTTGTAGATCGCCCGCAACACGCGCAGCCCCAGCACCAGGCTGACGCCGCAGGCCGCCAGACCGAGTAGCGACAGGCGGTGAAAGCCCCAATAGCTGTGCTCCGGGAACAGCAGCGGGGGAACCTCGCTGCTGATCAGCACGGCCGAACCCAGGAACAGGGCGCTGGTCAATAATCCCAGCACCAGCCGGTTGACCGACGGCTCCAGACCGCGATGGTCCAGATGGACGTCGAATTTCCCCGCCTGGACTTGGTCCAGGATGTCGGTCATCCGTTCCGGCAGGATCTCCAACAAGTGCTCGACCTCGAAGAAATACCGCAGCAGGCGGCGCCATTGGCGGCGGGGCGATATCCGCTGCAGCATGATCCGGCGATGCAGCGGCTGGAGCAAGTCCAGCAGACTGAGCGTCGGACTCACCTTCCGGCCCGTGCCCTCCAGCGTGATCAGCGTTTTCAGAAGCATGCCCGCTTGGGGCGGCAACATGATGCGAAAGCGGTGCATGATGTCGGTCATGCTGCGCAGGGCGCCGCTCAAATCGAACCGATCGAGCGATTGGTTCGCATAGTCGCCCACGAATTCCGATAATTCGCTGGCCAAGGCCCGTTCGTCCAGATCCGGGGGCGTGTCGCCCACCCGTTTGACCAGGGCCTTCAGCATCGGCGTATCCTGTTGCGTGATCGCCAGCAGCATGCCCTCGATCGACTCCCGCAATTGCTCTTCCACGCGGCCCACCATGCCGAAATCCAGCAGCCCGATGGCATTCCCCGGCAGAATCACGATATTGCCCGGATGCGGGTCCGCGTGGTAAAAGCCTTCCCAGAAGATCATGTCCAGATACAATCGGGCCCCACGCCGCGCGATGGCATCCAGATCCAAGCCGGCTGCGAGCAGACGCTCGCGGTCGGCCAGTTTGATCCCCTCGAAACGTTCCATGGTCAGCACTCGGCTGGTGCTCAGTTCGGCATAAGGCAGAGGGATCCGGATCGTCGGGTCGTCCTGGAACCGTTCGTGGAACTGCTGCAGATTCCGTAGCTCCCGCTCGAAATCCAATTCGCGCCGCAGGATCCGCCCCATCTCCGCGATCGTTTGCGAAGGCCGGTAAGAGGCCAACTCCGGCACCCGCTCGGCTAACAAAGCCAAACCAGCCAGCACCTCCAAATCCTCCCCAACCGTCTCCTCAATGCCGGCATGCTGGATCTTCACCACCACCGCCTCGCCCGTCTTCAGCCGAGCGCGGTGCACCTGGCCGATCGACGCCGAGGCGATCGGGTGCTCTTCGAACTCCGAAAAGCAGGTGGCGACATCGACTCCCAACTCGGTCGCAAACGTCGCTCGCACCACCTCCGGTGGATCGGCCGGCGTATGCTCCTGGAGAAAGGCAAGCTCCTCCGCCAATTTGGCCCCCACAACGTCGGGGCGGGTGCTCAGTAACTGCCCCAGTTTGATGAACGTCGGCCCCAGATCGGTCAAGGCCAAACGGATTCGTTTCTCCGTCGTGTGGCTGGTCAGCGCCTGCCCCTCGCGATCCTTCAAACGGTCCTTGCCCAGTCGGATGTTCCGGCGACTGATCCAGTCGGCCAGACCGTAACGGCTGAGCACCGAGAAGATCTCGGTCCAGCGCCTCATGTTGCGAACCAGTTGGGGGATGGCGCGAATTCTCATAAATGGCCGACGCTTCGAAACACGACTTCAGGATACCTGACGAATTGTAGCTTGCCCAATCAACCAAAGCACCACCAACCGTCATCTTCCCTTCAATGTCCTGCGGGATTCTTACGAATTTCGAGTGGTCCCCACGTTCGGAACCGTTCACGGGGGTTCGGATAGTCACGAACGAATCGATTTGTTAGATTCGAACTTTTTGCCGAAGGTCCGTGCAACGGGAGACTTGATCATGCGAGTATTAGGGGTTTCGGGCAGTCCGAGAGTCGGTGGTAACACGGAGATCCTGGTGAAATTGGCGTTGGAAGTGCTATCGGCCGAGGGGATCGAGACCGAATTCCTGTCGCTGGCCGAACAGCCGGTCCAGCCGTGCACGGCCTGCGGCGGATGTCTGGAATCCGACACACCCCAGTGCATCTTGGATGACCCCGCTTTCGATGGCATGGTCGAACGTTTTGCTATGGCCGATGGAATCCTGGTCGGCTCACCCGTCTATTTCGGTTCGGCGACCCCCGAAATCATGGCTCTGTTGGACCGGGTGGGCTACATCGCGCGCCGCCACCCGGACTTGCTGCGTCGCAAAGTGGGTGCGGCGGTCGTCGTCGCCCGGCGGGCCGGCCAGAATTTTACCTTCGCCCAACTGAACTACTTTTT
>SLEY01000032.1 GCA_007124535.1 Planctomycetaceae bacterium | reverse complement strand
CGGTGCGGAGGCGACTGCCTTGCTGCTGAGCATGACCGGACATGGTGCGGCGGAGTGCCAGGGTGACGGCGCGCTGGTGCGGGTCGAACTGCGCGCGGTGAACAACCGATTCCTCAAGATCTCGACGCGGATCAGTGAAAGCTTCCGCGAGGGTTTTCACGGTTTGGAGCCCCGGGTGGAAGGGTTCGTCCGGCGGCATGTGCGGCGGGGCAGTCTGCAAGTGAATGTGCGGATCGAACGGGAGCCGTCGCCCGAGGAGTTTCACTTGAATGACGCCGTGCTGCTGGCCTATCGGCGCCAGTTGGATGCGTTGAACCAGCGGGTGGGGGTTTCGACGCCGGTGGGATTCGAAGCGCTGGTGGGTTTGCCCGGTGTGGTCAGCGAGGGTTCTTCGCCGTCCGGGGATCCCGTCCGGCACTGGCCGGTGGTCGCTTCCACGTTATCTCAGGCTCTGGACCGTTTGTCCGAGATGCGTCGGAAGGAAGGTCGGGCCATGGCGGACGATCTGTTACGCAACGTGCAGATCATTGCGGCACGGCTGGAGCAAGTTCAGCGGCGGGCGCCGACGGTGGTCGCGGCGTATCGTCAGCGGTTGCTGGAACGGGTGAACGGGTTGCTGGCCGATCATGCGACCGACCTGCAACCTTCGGACATTGTCCGCGAGGTCGGGGTGTATGCGGATCGTAGCGACATTTCGGAAGAGACCGTCCGATTGCGGAGTCATCTGGAGCAATTTCAGCGGGTGCTGGAAGGCGAGCAGAGCGACGGTCGGAAGCTGGAGTTTTTGAGTCAGGAGATGTTGCGCGAGGCGAACACGATCGGTTCCAAGGCCAATGACGCGGTGATTGCCCACGAGGTGGTCGAGATCAAGGCGGCATTGGAGCGGATGCGGGAAATGCTGCAGAATGTGGAGTAGGGTGGCACATCGGAACGGGGTGGGATGATGGGCAAACTGGTGATCATTTCCGGCCCCTCGGGATCGGGGAAATCCACGGTCCTGCGGCGGTTAGGGGAATGCTGCTGGTTGCCCTTGCAGCCCAGTGTCTCGGCGACGACCCGCCCCCCGCGGCCGGGCGAGCGGGACGGGCAGGACTACCATTTTCTCAGCCCGGAGGAATTCCATCGCCGGCGGGAGGCGGGCGAGTTCCTGGAGTGCAAGGAGGTTTTCGGCGCGGGATATTGGTACGGGACCCTCCGCCGGGAAGTCGAGGCGGGTTTGGCGGACGGCAAGTCGGTCATTTTGGAGATCGACGTTCAGGGCGGCCTGGCCGTGTTGGAGCAATGTCCGCGGGCGGTCACGATCTTTGTGGACCCCGGCTCGCGGGCCGAGTTGGAACGGCGGTTGCGGGCGCGGGGGACGGATTCGGAAGAGGCCATTGGCCGCCGCCTGGCCACGGCGGAGGAGGAATTTCGGATCGGAGAGAACCATTATCGTCATCGGGTGATCAACGACACCGTCGACCGGGCGGTGCAGGAAATCTGCGAAATCTTGCAGGCAGAGGTGGGAGGAACCAACGGATGCATGAAGAACTGAAAGAGGAAGCGATTGTCAATAAGGTGGGTGGCCGGTTCAAGCTTTCGACGCTGATCCAGAAGCGGTTGGTCCAGCTGAATCGGGGGAGTCGCCCGCTGATTCCGGGCATTTCCACGGAGGACAAGATGGAGGTGGTCTTGCAGGAGATCTTGCAGGACAAGATCTACCTGGACACGTCGAATGAGGTGCGGGTCACGGGCGATGCGCCGCTGAGCATGGAAGCTCCGGACTTCGATGCCTTATGAAGGGGCGCGAACTGCTGATCGGCGTCACCGGCGGCATCTCGGCGTATAAGACGGCTGCTCTGGTCAGCCGGCTGGTACAAGCCGGGGCGGGGGTGACGGTGGTGATGACGGCGTCCGCGGCGCGCTTTGTCGGCCCGACCACGTTCGAAGCGTTAACGGGGCGGACCGTCGGCACGGGTTTGTTCGACCATCCCGAGCATCCGCTGGGGGGCCATGTGTCGTTGGCCAGCCGGGCCCGGTTGTTGTGTGTCGCGCCGGCCACGGCCAATTTTTTGGCCAAGGCGGCGCACGGCGTGGCGGACGATTTGCTCAGCACGTTGTACCTGGCCTTTCCCGGTCCGGTGCTGGTCGCCCCGGCGATGAACACGGTGATGTGGAATCACGCGGCGGTCCGCCGCAATGTGCAGCAGTTACGGCAGGACGGGGTCCACTTCGTCGATCCGGGCGACGGCTGGCTCAGTTGCCGGGCGCAGGGCGCTGGGCGGATGGCCGACCCCGAAACGATTTTCGCCGCCATCGAACAGCAGCTGCAGCGGTTGTAACGGGAGCGGTCTCGTGGCTCGTATCCTGATCACCTCCGGTCCGACCCGCCAGTATCTGGATCCGGTCCGTTATCTGAGCAACGGTTCCAGTGGCCGCATGGGGCGGGCCCTGGTCCAGGCGGCGCTGGATCAGGGGCACGAGGTGATTGTGGTCAGCGGTCCGGTGGAGTTGGAGTATCCGCCGGCTGCCCAGCTGATTCGCGTCGTATCGACCGAAGAGTTGCTTGAGGCGTGCCGGGGTTGTTTTCCACGATGCGAGGGGATGATCGCGGCCGCTGCGCCTTGCGATTATCGGCCGCTGGCCGTCGCGCCCCAGAAGATGGCCAAGACCGGCCAGCCTTTGCAGTTGCAGTTGATCGAGACGCCGGATGTGGTGGCGGCGGTGGGCCGGACGAAACGGGCCGATCAATGGATCGTGGGCTTTGCCTTGGAAACCGCGGATCCGCGGATCCGCGGTCTGGTGAAATTGGAAAAGAAATCCTGTGACCTGATGGTGCTGAACGGCCCCGAAGCCATGCACTCGTTGCGCAACGAGGTCGAGGTCATCGACCGGAGCGGCCAGTTGCTTGCCGCATTCGCCGGTTCCAAACAGGAGGTGGCCGACCGGTTGTTGCAGATTTTCCAGCAGCGTTTGATTGCGAGGTTCTCATGAGCCCTTCGGACAAAGACCGCCCCCGGACGATTGTCGTGATGTCCGGCGCCACGGGTCGGACGGTGGATGAGGTGGTCCAGGCGGCCCTGGCCCAATTCGACGATCCCCGGGTCCGCATCCTGCGGCGTCCCGGAATCCGCTCCGCCACGGCCGCGGGGGACGTGGTCCAGGAGGCCGCGGACGCGGACGCCATCCTCTTTCACAGCCTGGTCGATCCGAAAGTGCGGGATGCCGTCGCTCGGGATACGCAGATCGAGCGCGTGCCGACGGTGGATATCCTGGGACCGGTACTGTCCGCCTTGAGCGATCATTTGGACCGCGCGCCGCGTCGGCAACCCGGCTTGTCCTACCAGTTGAAACGGGAGTATTACGAGCGGGTCGACGCCGTCAATTTCACGCTCGCCCACGATGACGGCTGCGCCGTGCGGGAGCTGGATCAGGCCGATGTCGTGCTGATCGGGCCCTCGCGAGTGGCCAAGAGTGTGACCTGTTTCTTCCTGGCCTACCGCGGCATCCGCGCGGCGAACTACCCCCTGTTGCCCGGCATGGAGGTGCCGGCCGAAGTGGAACAATTGGACAAGAACAAGGCGGTGCTCTTGACGATGAATGCCCGGCGGCTGCAAAGTATCCGCCGCGAGCGGGTGCGGGTGATGGGTTCCGGCCCGTTTGGCGAGTACACGGATCTGGCCGCCATTCGCCGCGAATTGACCGAAGCCGCGCGTCTGGCGCAACGCTTGGGCTGGGCCGGCATCGATGTGTCCTACAAGAGTGTGGAAGAAGTGGCCCGCGACGTGATCGCCATGCTCGGCAAGACTTCGCCCCGAGCCAAAGGCGGCTCGTGATCGTTTGCCCCGGCTTACCGCTGCGCCCTCCGCACGGTTCAAACGAAGAAAGCGCGGGGCAGGCTGCGGCGGATCGCTTCGTGATACAGTTTGACGTATTGGGTTCCCGGGATGGTCCACGAGGAATCCCGGGCCAGGCCATTGCGGATCAGTTCGTTCCAGCGTGGGGGCTGGTTGCTGTACAGCTGCGTTGCCTGGCGGAACCGCACGACCAGCGCGTCGGCTCCGGTGTCCTGGTCCATCATCCGGACCGGGACGACGGGTTCCTTAAAACAGAAACCCGTGGCGCTGGGGCCGCGAACCGGGTCGGCTTCGTCGATGACCGTATCCACCAGCCCGCCGGTTGATCGCACAAGGGGGACGGAGCCGTATCGCATGGCCACCAACTGGGTCAAACCGCAGGGTTCGAACGTACTGGGGACCAGGAACATTTCGGACGCCGCATAGATCAAGTGAGACAGGGGGATGTTGAAGCCATCGAAGAACAGCAGCTTCTCGGGCGCCGTTTCCGCCTTCTCCCGCAACTCGTCCTCGTACTGCCTGCCCAGGGGGTCGTTGCGATCCGCGCTGCCGAGCACTGCGAGTTGCACATTTTCGGTGTCGAGGATGCGGTCCAGGGCTCGGCGCAGGATGGGGAATTTCTGGTAGTCGAGGCGGCTCACCACGCCGACAAGAATCGATTCGTCCTGCAGGGATGCATAGGGCTGCCGGTCGGCGCAGGGATGCCGGGGGTCGGGAATCTGCCACTCACGGAGCAGACCACGGATCTGCCGCTTCTTCTCGCGAATCGCCTCCAGGGGCTCCTCGGGCGAGAACCTCCATTGCTGGAGGACCGGGTCACACGCCGGATCCCACTCGGCGGTGTCGATCCCATTGACGATGCCGGTGAAGTCGTGGGCACGCTCCTGAAAGACGCCTTCCAGCCCGCCTGCGAAAGCCGGCGTCATCAGTTCTTGCCGGTACTGGCGGCTGACCGTGTTGAACACGTCCGCGAACCCGACCCCGCCTTTCAAGAAATTGAACTTGTCATTGTGGAAGAGCGACCTCGTGATGCCGCCTTGGAAGACTCCCGCGTCGGACAGCCCTGCCCAGTGCAAAAGTTTCCTTTCTTCGGGAAAGCCGCCCTGATAGGCATCGCCCCCGGCGTTATGGCTGGTGAACAGGGTTGCGATTCGGCCCAGGTACAAGTCGTTTCGGTAAATCGTGTTCAGGTACACGGGAACCAGACCGCTGTGCCAGTCATTGCAGTGGACCAGGTCCACGCGGAACGGTTCATAGGCTCGCAGGAATTCGACGACCGCTCGCGAGAACAGGATCGCTTTGTCGGGCGTGTTCTTGTTGACCCGCCCGGTCTCCGGATCGACGAGATCGAAGACGGCGGGACAGCGGAAAAGGTACACGGTGACCGGGGGTTCCGAGTTGGGCAGCGCGATTTCATAAACGTTCACGGGCAGGACATCGGAACCGAACGGAACCGGGAGATTCTCCCGCACGAGGTGCTCGTCGCGGAAGCGGTCTTCCAGCGTGTCCATCGTGATTTCGGCAAAGCCGGGCATGGCCAGACGAATATCCACGTCGCCGCGAGCCAGCAGGACTTTGGCCAGTCCGACGGGCACATCGCCCAGACCGCCGGCGCCGTCGACGCCACGGATCTGGTTCGAGGTCAGCAGGATGTTCGGACGCATCGCGTATCTCCTTGCAAACTAGCGTATCGGCGGGAGGTGCTAATTCCTGCCGAACAGGGTAATCGATTGCACCGTGCGCTGCCGTTCTTCGCGTTCGTCGGGCAGGTCGCCCTTGTACCAAGCTTTCGCGCGGTAACGGAACTGTTCGTGCCCGGTGGGCAGCGTTGGGATCGGGGCGTTGCTGAGGGCCAGGGGAAACTCTCCCGACCATTCGGCAGCCGTATCCGGCGGCTCGTGACAACCGATACATCCCTTGCTTTCCCCCGGCCTGACGTACATCCACAACAGCTGGTTGCCGACGACATAGCGGTCGCTGTCCAGCACTTGCAGGTGGAGGAAGCGGTCGGCGGGGACTTCCACGGCGAACGAGCCATCGGCGGCCAGCGGGATGGTACCCAACACGCGTCCTTCGGCTCCGCCGTGATTCTTCCAAGGCAAGCCCCGGTTGGTATGGGTCTGATGCCGGGCGACTTGGGGCAGTCCTTCGATCACGCGGACCAGGCGGCCGCGCTCGCGAACGGCTGGCAGCTGGGAAATCCGGGCCGAACTGGCGTACAGGGCGCCGGTGAACTGCCGTTCGCGAATGCCGGGCGAATCGGGGATCACGGGCGGCCGGGGGCGCGCGTGCAGCGGGCGGGCTCCGAAGTCGGCCGTCCGGGGGTCGTTATACACCAAGGTCAACTCGCCGCTGGGGAGGTCCAGTGTGTAGAGCCCCAGGTCGACGGTGTCCGTCGGCCGGCTGCCCCGCGAAATCTCCGGCGGCTTCTCACCCGCCGCGACCAGCAGCGTCTGCTCGTCCAGCACGTGGGGCGTGGTGATGGCCCAATCCTGCTGCGGCCGGAGGATCGTCTCTCGCCTGCGCCCCTGTGTCAGGATCGGCCCGGCGGGCGAATTCAGCACATAGCGGGACGGCCCCCACAACTCCGGCTGGGAGAGTCGCAGGACGCGATGCCGCAGACCGGACATGCCCCAATCGGCATAACCGCCGTCGATTTGCCGCCAAAACGCGCGCCGCTCCGGACCGTACAGCGTGACCGCACGCGTCCCGTCCGGAAAAGCACTCAACAGATTCCACTCCACCTTCAGCCGGGCATAGAAGATCTCCAGACGGGCGAACAGCAGGTTGCCATCGGGGCCCACCACGGTGTCCGCATCGCGTCCCAGATTGAAGCCGATGAACTGAATGTCGCTGCCGTCCTCGCGCATCACGGCCAGGCCGGTACAAGGATAGCCGTGGTATTCGTCGCGCGTGCCCAGGCGGGTGGTGGAAAAAACGATGCGCCCGTCGGGCAGGTAATGCGGGCTGACGTCGTGGTAAGGCCCCCGCGTCAGCTGGCGCAGGCCGCGGCCGTCGGCCTGGATCTCGTAGATGTGATACCAGGGCGAATCCTGCTCGCGGCGTGTGAACAGCACGCGGCGGCCGTCGTAGCCGACGCGGGGGTCGCCCAGGTGGCCATCGGTAAAACGGGTCAGCGGGGTGACCTCCGGACGCTCGCCGGCGGTGTCCAGGATGTAGAGGTTTCGGCCGGGCCGGTAGACGGGCCCCGAGTCGGTGGTGTTATGAGTCTGCCGCCAGTTGTCGGTGCGGAACGTGTTGTACGGGTTGTGTTCGCCCTTGATGAACACGAACCGGGTGGGTGGACCTGTCCGGACCGGACCCGGCGGCGGGGGCCGCGGCGGCGGACGGTCCGGCCCCAGCCGCGGCGGCAGGTCGCGTCTCCAGATCGCCTCGCGCGCCACCGCCCGCACGGTGTGGAAGTCGTGATGGGATTCGGCCTGCCGCAAGGCCTCCACCGCCTCGGCCGTGCCCAAACGATCCAGAGCCCGGGCCGCCGCGTAACGCACCTCCAGCACATTCCGCTCGTCAAACAGGATGCCGATCAACTGGGGAACCTGCGCCGCCGAGCCCAATTTGCCCAACGCGGTGACATAGGCTTCACGGTCGCGCGGGGTCGGATCGTTGAACTCGTCCTGGCCGACCTGCCAGGTGTCGTGCAGCCGCTCGGCAAAGAATCCGTACTCCGCTTCCGGCGGCGATTCGGCCAACTTGCGGGCCAGCGGCTCCACAGCCTCCCGCGCGCCCATGAAAATCAACGCTTTGGTCGCATTGATGCGGATCCAGCGGTTGGGATGCTCCAGCAGTTCCAGCAGCAAAGGCACATCCTGCGGATCGTGGCAGAACGCGGCCAGCAAGTTGCCGGCATAGGGCGGATCGTCGGCACTGGCCGGATGCTCCTGGTTCAGTTGCCCACGCGCCAGCGGTAACAACACGGAGCGATATTCCGACTCGGCGACGCGGCGTTCCCGGCCCAAGACCTCGAACGCCGCATCCACCACCGCCTGGCGCAAACCGGCTTGCTCCAGCAGCCAGGCAGCAACCCGCTGATGCGGCTCCCGGTCGTAGACCATCAAAGCATCCGCGTCACTCGGCACGTTGGCGACCAGCAGCGGCGCGATTTCGCGCAAGCGCCGGTGGTGCGACTCCTCCGTCAAAGGGATCCGACTCAACGACATGGCCACGGCATAGGGAGCGGCCGGGATGCGGTCCCGGGCGTCGAACCCGGCCCGATCGCTGGGATGGATTCCGGCAGGGTTCGCGGGCCGATTCAAACCGCGGGCGTGTCGCGGATAGGCCGCCAGCAAGGCCTCGGCGGCCGCCGGTCCGCCGAAATCGCCCAGCGCGTCGGCCGCGTACCGAGCCCACTGGCGATTGTCCAACAGGGTGACCAGGGCTTCCCGTCCCGGCGGTTCGCCCAGCCGGCCCAGCGCTCGGATGCCCGCCTGGACGCGCCGCTTGGCAGAAAACTCCGTTTCGTCCTCGCGAGAAAACCAGGGGCGAATCGCCCGAATCACCCATCGGCTGGCCCCGTCGCCGCCCAACGCGCCCAACGCCCGCACCGCCCGCTCGACCTGATGATCCTGGTCCGGGCAGGCCGCAACCGGCGGGCCCCGATACACCTCGACCTGCAACAAGGCCGTCGGATACGTCGGGTTCAGCGAATCATGCGACAGGACCCGGACGTGGCGCACGGACCGAGCGGGAAAGACCACCACTTGCGTTGCCGCACGCGATTCGCTCTCCCGAGCCACCCGCTGAAAAGCCCCGTCCCCCGACCGGACTTCGACCGAGAAGTCGCTCATCGCAAACGGCGGATGCTGGTGGATCACCACACATCCCACCTGCCGCTCGTCGCCCAAATCGATCGTACACGTTTGCGGGAACGGCACGTCCTTGGTCATCCAGATCGTATCCAAACGCCCGTCAGTCAACGAGCCGGGCGCGGAACTGGGGCCCAACCTGCCGCCGCCGACATACGTCGTTGACACCTCCACCGGCCGATCGGCCGCGTAGTTCACCGCTTCGACCTCGGGAAGCTCGCTCAGCTGAGCCAGGATCGCGGCGGGGATCTCGCCCGGACGGATCTTCGCCACCCAGCCCGACCAGCGTGCCGTCTGCTGGTATCGGACGTCCGGCGAGGCCAGGGCGTCGAAAGCAAATTCTTCGCCCGTCAGATTGGTCAGTGCCACCCAAGCGGCTTGACGCACCGACCATTCGGCATCCTCCAGGGCCGCGACCAGCGGGCGCAGGGAGGGACGTCCGCCGCACCAGCCGAGTGCCAACGCCGCCTCGCGACGCACCTCCGGCGCGGCGTCGCCAAGCGTCTGAATCAGGCGCGGTTCGCCGGGATAGTAACGCAAAAAGCCCAATGCTTCCGCACCCCGGGCACGTTCCGTCGCCGCTTCCGCATCGAGCCGAGCCAGCTGTTCCTCCGCCTGCTGCTGGTAAGGCCCGACCGACGCCCCCCCGCTCGCCGCATCAACCGCGGCCGGAAGCCAAGCCGCCAACCCCACGCCGCCAAAGAGCAGAGCGGCCCAGCCCCACCAGCGCCCACGCGAGACCGCCCAACGCTCCCGGAATTGACTCGACATACGATCCCCATCCGAAAAATCTGGCTTCTTCCCAACCCCTCTCTTCCTCTTGTAAGGCAATTGCCCGTCTCCGTCGAGTGCCCACCTCAAAAAACCTCGACCGAAATAGTCCTTAAAAGGTAATGGACCAAGTCCTGCAGAAGGGGTTATGGTCCAATCGTCACCGTGGCAAAGGAAGGCGGGGGTTACACGGAAGGGGACAATCGTACTTGTTTGGGGGTCCTTGGTTCGGCTGCCACTTTCTCAGCCGTCGACTCGAAACAGAGGGTGCTGCGCCTGATCGGCAACCCCTCACCTGGCTTGCGGAACGGTGCCACCTGCTGCACCGCAACCGGGACATCGTGCCTTCCGGCCAGTTGCGCTGGTGCGTTCACGCGTTTGCCGCGGTTCGGGTCAGGAAACTTGATCTCCCCAATTTCTTGTCGCCGTCACTGCAATCCGGTTCAAATACCTCGGCTGCCGGCCGGGTCGATGCCGTAGCCGGAGTAGTCGCCGGGCGAACCGCCATCGTCGTCGCGAATCGCCGCCACGCGTGCCAGCGCGTCGGCCATTCCGCCGCTGGCTCCGTAGTCCACATGGATGCGGCGCCCGTTGGGATACTGCACGGAGGTCGGCCGCAGGCCCTTGGTGAACACGCCGCCGGATGCGGACATATCGGGGTCGTACTGCACGTACAGCGTGCTCGCGTCTTTGGCGCCCTGGTGCTCCTGGTATTCCGTGACGGGCATAGCCAAGTCGTTGTACTCGAAATTGGTTGAGCACGCTGCCGCTGCCCACGGTGGGGTTGTCGTAAGCCGCGACGCCGGCGACCGATCCGCGCACGTCGTAGGTCGTGCTGATGCGGCGAACCGTGGCGTCCACGCCGCTGCCGACGGTCACGACCCGCGGCGTCGAAGAACTGCCGGTCCTCGCGCCCCGCCGGATCGATCGTCTGGAACGCTTCCCCAGCATCGTTATAGCCGGTCGTGGTCACCAGCACGGTGTCCGAGCGGTCCGGGATCGTGTCGGGACGCACCAGGGCCGTTCCGCCGTTGGTGCCGTACGCGGCGGTGGCGATTCCGCGGCCGAGGGCATCGTGCCATTGAGCGGTGTACGTCACGCGAGCTTTCGGTTCGGTCGAAGGATCGCCCAACGCCCCGGTCTGCGAAGCCGGGGTGTTGTAATACCGCTGCCGCTCGACCAGCTGGATCACGTTCGACGCGGCGTCATGATGTGTCTCGGTCTGCTGCAGAATCGTGTCGTCGTCGATGCTTGCGGCTTGGGCGTAGGTGGATTCGTCCAGGTCGTAGCCCGCGTATTGCGCG
>SLEY01000275.1 GCA_007124535.1 Planctomycetaceae bacterium | reverse complement strand
TGGCCGGGAAGGGTTAGCCATGCGGCTAAGCAGCCAACGAAGATGTAGGCGGTCGATCTCAACTTGCTTCTCCTTCTCCGAGACGCGTACTGACCATCCGGCTCATCGATTCCTGTTCCTGTCGCGTCATCGGTGCGTGTGGGGAACTCACCGGAAACGGATCCCGTGCAGGCTCAACCGGACCAGCCCGGGACAGCATCCCGGGACACGGCGGGCGCTGTCGGGGCTGGAGGTTTTCGACGAGAGCGAGTTAAATACTTGGCAGGACGAAGAGGGTCAAGGCCAATTCGTGGCCTGGACGGACAAAAAAAGCCACAAAAAAATTCCGCGGCCCCGCCCGGCTTTCCCCCACCCGCCGTTCCCGCTATATTTATGGGCCGTTTTCCCCAGCCAGAATGCATATCCCATGACGCGACGCGCACTGATCACCGGTATCACGGGCCAAGACGGGGCTTACTTGGCCCGGTTCCTGCTGCAAAAAGGCTACGAAGTTCATGGCCTGCTCCGCCGATCCAGTACCCCGGCCCGGGACCGGATCGCCGATATCCAGGAACAACTGCACTTGCACCAAGCGGATCTGTTGGACCCGATGTCGTTGATCCGGCTACTGGAACACGCCCAACCGGACGAACTCTACAATCTGGCGGCCCAGAGCTTCGTGCCCACCAGTTTCGAACAACCGTTGCTGACCGGCGAAGTCACCGCCTTGGGCGTTACCCGCTTGTTGGAGAGTATCCGCCAAGTGAATCCCCGCATCCGCTTCTATCAAGCCAGCAGCAGCGAAATGTTCGGCAGTGTCCAGGAGGAACCTCAGCACGAAGGCACCCGCTTCTGGCCTCGCAGCCCCTACGGCGTCGCCAAAGCTTACGGGCATTGGGTGACCGTGAATTATCGCGAAAGCTACGGGATCTTCGCGTGCAACGGGATCCTGTTCAATCATGAATCACCGTTGCGAGGCGAAGAATTCGTGACTCGCAAGATCACCGCAGCCGCCGCGCGGATCCAAGCCGGCTTGCAGACCAGATTGAAACTGGGGAATCTGGACGCCCAACGCGACTGGGGCTTCGCCGGCGACTACGTTCGCGCGATGTGGATGATGCTGGCCCAAGATCAGCCGGACGATTACGTCGTGGCCACCGGCGTCAAGCACTCGGTCCGCGAGTTCGCCCAACGGGCGTTCGAGCATCTCGGCCTCCCCTACCAGGACTATGTGGAAGTGGACTCCCGCTTGCTCCGACCGGCCGACGTCTATACCCTCCGAGGCGATGCCAGCAAAGCTCGCACCGTGCTGGGATGGGAACCCCATGTTTCTTTTGCCCAATTGGTGACCAAAATGGTGGATGCTGACCTGTATCGCGTCCAATCGAATCGACTTGCCCATCCCCTGCCCGCCCATCTGCTATGAAAGCCTTCATCACGGGCATCACCGGATTCGCCGGATCGCATCTGGCCGAATTCCTGCTTGACTGCGGCGATCAGGTCCAAGGCAGTTCGGCAACCGGGCGGTGGCGAGCGGATGCACCCGCACGGTTATCGAGCCAGGTACCGCTGTTCCGATGGCAGTTGATGGCCGCGCCGCCCCCGGATACGATGCATGCCTTGCAGCGATTCGCTCCCGATGCGGTCTATCACTTGGCTGCCCTGTCCGTGCCCAGCGACTGCGGAACCAACGATCCCACACCCGAGGCCTGGGCGGTCAATGTGGAGGGAACCCGACACCTGCTGGCAGCCCTTTCGACGCTTCCGCATCGTCGCCGTTTGCTTTTGGTCAGCAGTTGCCACGTGTACGGGCCGGTCTCGGCCGCCTCGCCCCGAGTCGGCGAAACCTCCCCGCTCGCTCCCCAATCGGCCTATGGAAAGACCAAACTCGCGGCCGAACAGGCGGTGCAGGCCGCGATCCGCTCCCACGGTCTGCAAGCGGTGATCGCCCGGGCCTTCAAACAGGCCGGGCCCCGCCTGCATCCGGGACTCATGCTGTCCGAATGGGCGATCCAGCTGGTGAGCCCCTCGCGGGAGCCGCTTCACGTACTTAATCTGGACAGCCACATGGAAATCACCGATGTACGCGATTCGGTTCGGGCCTATCGGGCACTGATCGAGCACGGCCACGTGGGGGGCGTGTACAACGTGGGCAGCGGAAACCCCCTCTGCAGCGGCGATTTGTTTCACCGAATGCGGGAGTTGGCCGGTTGTCAGCGACCGGTCATCGAGCAATCGCCTGGCAGGCGGCAGGAACCGATTGCCGACATCCGCCGCCTGCAGCAGCGTACCGGTTGGCATCCACAAACCCCGCTGAAAGCCACTCTCCGGGACACGCTCCAGTATTGGAAGAGCCGATGGGATCGGGGAAGAAACCCGGGCTCGGATGACGAACGGTAGTATTGGGGCCAGGCGGGCTGCAAGCGGACCATCGGCGCGATCGTTACGAGGGCAGCTGAGCCCCCCATTAAAGGGAGGTGTCTGCGTGATTCAGGCGAAAATTCCTTGCCGACCGTCAAGATTGGAGCGATAATTTTTGAATAGACGCTAGAGTCGCTATTAACGAGTAAATCTTGAACGGAATCTGGTCGCTCTTACAATAAACAGGATGGGCCTCCTTTGTCTGGATAAATGCCGCGTCTCAACCGGGGATCAACATGTCCGCCAAGTTCATCGAATTAAACGAAGCCGCCAAGATGCTGGGTGTTTCTACGGACGAGCTGAATGAAATGCGCCTGCGGGGCGAAATTCACGGCGTCCGGGATGGGACCAGTTGGAAGTTCAAGTCCAGCGAGGTGGAACGTGTGGCCGAGGAGAGGGAGGGCG
>SLEY01000689.1 GCA_007124535.1 Planctomycetaceae bacterium | reverse complement strand
TGGTGATCGGAGCGGTGATCTTCTTCATCACCCCGCGTTTCGGTGAGGTCCAGTTGTTCCGCGTGCGCCGCCATGGTTCCTGGCAGACCGCGTCCGCACCAATCCAGCGGACCGTCGGATTTGACGATCAGGTGCAGTTGGGCCAATTCGGTTCGGTCAATGAAGATCACCAGCAGGTGTTGAGGATTCGTTTCCTCGATCATCGGGACGACACGCCGTACCGCCCGCAGGGCAACTTGTTTTTGCGGGGGGTGGTTCTGAATCACTATGAGGGGGGTCGTTGGGAGCATCGTCCTAGTGGCGTGCCGCTGCCGATCGCTGACGATCCCCGGTCAGGGGAAGATAAACATGCCCGATCAGGTGAATCTGCGGGGGAACTGATCCGTCAGGAGGTGTTGCTGGAACCGCTGGACCGGCCCGAATTGTTTTGTGTTTGGCCTTTTCACCGCTTGGCTCGGGACGATCGGCTTCAATTCGACCCGTGGCGGGAACGCCTGCAACGTCCGGGGAGCCTGGCCCGGCGGGCGTTTGCCTACGAGTTGTTGACGACCGGTTTCCTCGGGGGTCGCCAAGTGGAAGTCAAACCGGCTCGGGGTGACGTGGAATTGGCTCAACTGCTGCAGTTTCCGGCCGAATCCTTGCCGGAGACCGCGGCCCTGGCCGCCCGCTGGCTGGCCGAGGGGGGGCTGCCTGCCGATGATCTCTGGGGCCGGGCACGGACTTTGGAACGGCGGCTGCGCGGGTCGCCCCGTTTCGAATACCGCTTGGGAAACCTCAACCGGGAACCCGGTCGGGATCCCATCGAAACGTTCATCGCCCATGACTCGCGAGGCCACTGCGAGTACTTTGCGTCCGCCTTGACCCTGATGCTGCGGAGTGCCGGTCTGCCGGCTCGGATGGTCGTCGGTTACAAGACGGACGAGTACAACCATCTGGAGGAATGCTATTGGGCGCGCCAGTCGGACGCCCACACGTGGGTCGAGGTCTTCCTGCCGGCCGAAGCGATTCCGGCAGACGTCCGGCAACAGCAGCCGGCGACCGATTGGTCGTACGGCGGTTGGCTGCGTTTGGATCCCACCCCCTCCGACCTGAACGAATTGTCCTGGGGCGAGTATGCCAAGCAGCAGCTGCGCTTGTGGCAGGTGCGGATTCAAACCATGTGGACCCAGCACGTGCTGCAGATGGGGATGGCGCGGCAGGACATCTTGGTTTATCGACCGTTGATCCAAGGTCTGCGGACCGCGGTCACCAATCTGACCCGCGGCGAGTGGTGGGCCCGGACCCTGTCCCGGCTCAGTCAAGCCCTCGGTTCGGTCCTGCAAGCCCTGGCTCATCCTCCGCTATGGATCAGCGGTCTGGTGCTGTGCGGGTTGGTGATCAGCCTGGTCACACTTCGCCGCCGCGCCAGTGTCCTGGAGCCGAGGAAAGTCAACGGTTGGCGACTGGGCGGCCGGCACAGCCCGCAGATGCCCGCGGTGCCCCTGTTCTACCATCGCTGGCAGATGCTGCTCCGCCGCTGGGGGTTCCAGCGGGCGCCTCACCAGACACCGCGGGAGTTAGCTGCCCAAGCCGGCGAACGGATCGCTGCGGAGACGGCCCAGCCTCATTTGCGGCAGGCTTCCCTGCAGGTGGCGGAGGCCTTTTACCAAGTGCGCTTCGGCAACGGGGATCTCAACGCAGGCCAATCGGCGCGGGTCGAACAGGCCCTGGCGGATTTGGGCGTCGCCCGACGCCGTCCCCGAGGATCACGCGAGTGACGTTTCGTCGCCCAACCATCACCACCGGCCTGCTGCTGGCCGCTCTCCTAGGCGCTGTTTTCACCTGTCGTTGGCAGGGGATTCTGGTCCCGGTGCGGATTGCCGGGGGTTCGATGGCCCCGTCCCTGATGGGTGACCATTTCCTGGTAAACTGCAGAACGTGCCGTTTTCCCTGCCGTTATGATGCCTCGCTGACCCCCCGTGCCCAACGGGTAATGTGCCCGAATTGTGGTGCGGTGAATGCCCACCGCGCGGACGGCAAACCCCAACGTGGCCAGCGCGTCCGGATCGACCGCTGGGCCTACCATTGGCGGCGACCGGAACGCTGGGAAGTCGTTGCCTTTCGCTGGCAGGGCGGGGAAAACTCGCTGGGAGTCAAACGCATTGTCGGGCTGCCCGGCGAGATCTTGGAGATTCGCCAAGGCAATCTGTACGCCAATGGCCGACTCGTCCGCAAGTCCCTGACCCAATTGCGCCAGGTGGCTCAGCTGGTGCATGATCAGCGTTACACCCCGGATGCGGACTCCGCAGCGCGACACCGCTGGCAGCCCGAAGCCAAGGGCAATTGGCAACCGATACCCTCCGGCTTTCAGTTTCGGCCCCTCGCGAATCCGATGGCAATGGCCGAGGGAACGGAATTCGAGTGGCTCGCCTATCATCACCGGCTGGGCCATTCGGATCAAAGCGTATCCCGGGCGCCGCTTTGGGACAGTTACGCTTACAATCAAGGCATCTCGCGACGACTTCACCAAGTGAGTGATGTGCTTCTGGTGGGTCATTTACGTGATTTCGAGCGGAGGGGGCAAGTGGCTTGGGAAGTGCAAGGCGGAGGCAGTGTATTCCGCGTGGTCGTGGATTTTGCGGGACGAACGGGCACGTTATTTCGCAACCAACGCCGCGTACTCCAGGTCGATTTGCCTGGCCAATCCTTGCGCTGCGGCACGAAATTCGAACTGGCTTGGTGCGATGGCCAATTGCTGTTCGCTTTGGGAGAGCGGCAATTCTTCGGTTTGCGCAAGCCGCCTCTGGAGGAACCGGTGGCGGAGGAATC
>SLEY01000111.1 GCA_007124535.1 Planctomycetaceae bacterium | reverse complement strand
GGACCTGGCGAACCGGCCGATGCACGCGGACGAAGCGGTTCACGCGATCAAGTTCAGTCGCCTGCTGGAGGCGGGCGACTATCGCTACGACCCTCACGAGTATCATGGCCCCAGTTTGAACTACCTGAGTCTGCCTCTCGCTTGGCTCGGTGGGGCGCGGGACCGGACGGAGGTGACGGCCCACCAACTGCGGCGCCTGCCCGCCGGGATGGGCCTGCTGCTGGTCATTCTGGTGTGGCGGTTGCGGGGTCCGCTGGGCGGTCCGGCCACCGCCGTGGCCGCCGCCCTCGCCGCCACTTCGCCGGCGCTGGTCTTCTTCAGCCGGTACTACATCCAGGAGATGCTGCTGGCGACCTTTACCCTGGCCGCGCTCGGCTGTTTCTGGCGGTGGCAGGAGACCGTGCCGGAGCGGAACTCGCCGGCGGGCGTTGAACCCGGGGTTCGCCGGGTGGGCTGGCGCGAGGCCCTGCTGCTGGGACTCAGCGCGGGAATGATGTGGGCGACGAAAGAGACCTGGGTGCTGGCGGGCCTGGCTCTGGCCGCGGCCGCCGTGGGAGTTCACGTCGGGCGGTTCCGCCGCCGCTGGCCGCTGGGACAGTTGGCCGCCGTGGTGCTGGTGGCCGGTCTGGTCAGCGCGATGTTCCATTCGTCCTTTCTGCAAAACCCGCGGGGCGTGGTCGATTCCTTTACCACCTACGCGGGTTACCTGCGGCGTGCCGGGGGTGAAGGTTCGGCCGGGCGGCATGTGCATCCCTGGTACCAGTATCTCCAGTGGCTGTTTTGGCAGCGGATTCCTGGAACACGTTGGGGCAGTGAGGTGGCGGTGGGCGTTTTGGCGGCCGCCGGCTTGTGGGTGGCATTCCGGGGGCGCGGCCTGAGTCCGCGCCAGCTGGCCCTGGCGCGTTTTCTGGCCCTGTACACGCTCGTGCTGCTGGCGATTTATTCCGCGCTGCCCTACAAGACGCCCTGGTGTGCCGTGGGCCCCTTGCATGGGCTGGTCCTGATCGCCGGAATCGGGGCCGGCGCCTGGCTCCGCGGTTGCCAGAGTCGGGGCGGACGCCTGGCCGTGGGCGTCTTGATCGCCGCGGCCGTGCTGCACCAGGGCTGGCAGGCCTGGCACGCCAACTTCGTTGCCCACACGGAGCCGCGCAGCCCATGGGTCTACGCGCACACGACCGGCGAAGTGGCGGAACTGGTCGATCAGGTCCGGCAGGTCGCAGCCCGTCATCCGGACGGGACGGCCATGCACGTGCAGGTGATCTGTCCCGAGGATGACTACTGGCCGTTGCCTTGGTGCCTGCGGGATTTTTCCCGGATCGGTTGGCATCGGGACGAACCGCAGGGTCCGCCGGCGCCGCTGATCATTATCCAGCCGGCGTTGGAGCCGATGCTGCTGGAGTATCTCTACGCGCGCCAACCGCCGGGCCAACGCGGGCTCTACGTGCCGCTGGCCCCGCCGGGCCGCACGCACTACCTGCTGCGTCCCGGAGTGCCCCTCCGCGTATTCGTCCGCTGGGATCTCTAGTGCCGCAGATCCTTGACGTAGTTTGGGCATTCCTGCCCGACGTTGTCGTAATGGACTTCGCCGGAGGACAGGTCACAGACGACCGGGTAACGCGAAAGACAGGGCGAAAACGGTACTCGTTCAATACCCCACAGCCGACCTGTAAATCGAGGTTTCCGGCGCCTAGAATACCGCAACGTCTTACCGCTAACTGTCTCCAACAAAGTCCTGGAACCCCACTGATGGTTAAGAGAACTGGAAAGATGAACATGGAAATCTTGATTCCCATCGGCCTGCTGGTCGCTTGGTTCGCTTTGCAAGCCTGGATTTTACCCCGTTTTGGTGTCCGTACGTGACTGGGCGGCAGTTGCGGGTCGAGTTCGGCCCCCGAGAGCACGACTCAGATCGCCCCGGTTCAGGAACCTTTCCGCGAACCGAACCCCCAAGACGAACCGTCAGAAGAGGAAAGTTCCGACGAAATCGGTTTGGGAATTGAAGAGGCGGGTTCAAACGGCGAGGAAGCGGGTACAATGGACACCGAAATCGGTGCGCCTTACCCTGAAGAGGGAGGCGAAGGAGCGAGAGAGAACTGAGCCCCGGAAGGGGGTTCGTTATTGGAATCGCGAGAGCTGCGGGAGCGTGTCCCGGCGCGAGCGAACAGGAGATGGGGCGATGGGCAAGCAGGGTTGGTTCGCGCTGGCGATCCTGGTCATGGCGATGGGCTTTTCAGGCTGTAGCCGGGACTCGGATCCGGCTCCCGGTTCGGTATCGGAGGGCACGCCGCCACCCGCGTTGCCCCGCCCTGCCACGCGGGCTCAGCAAGAGCGGACGGCTCGGGCCGCTCGGGATGCGGTTTTCAAGCAACTGCAGGCGCGCTTGGTCGAAGTGATGTCGGAGGGCGGGCCGGTCGAGGCGATCCAGGTTTGCAAGGAAGAGGCGAACGAACTGACGCGGCAGGTGGGGCGCGAGTATTTTGTCGATATCGGTCGAACCGCGCATCGTCTCCGCAATCCGGAGAATTCGCCACCCTATTGGGCCCGCTCGCTGATGGAATTGCAGCCGGACGAGCCGGAGTCTTTGCGGCTGTCCGATGGCCGATTAGGGGCCCTGTTACCGATCCGGTTAGCCGCCACGTGCGTGGTCTGTCACGGATTGCCCGACGAAATCCCCGAAGAAGTGCAAGCGGTGCTGGAAAGCCACTACCCGGAGGACCAGGCCACCGGTTTCCGCCCGGGCGATCTCCGCGGATGGTTTTGGGTGGAGGTATCGGCCAGTTCGCAGCGACAGTATGTGCCGGAGGACGAGTCG
>SLEY01000571.1 GCA_007124535.1 Planctomycetaceae bacterium | reverse complement strand
GGAGCGGTTCGAGGACCGGCTGCTGTTCCCCGTGGAGGAGCAAGCCGTGGCCATGGCCAACGTGGGCGTCGAGCTGCCCACCCTGGACGCGGACCTGGAGCGCGGCGGGATCGCGGGTATTCAAGAGATGCCAACGCGGCAGATTTACCTGGACGCGGGGCCCGGGCGGCCGCAACTGCGAGACACGGAGAACCGCCGCTTCGACGAGCCGGTGACCATCCTGCTGTCCAAGTTCCGCTATCCGTGGGAAGACCGCCATCTGGACGCCATCGTCTGGACCACCCCGCCGGAAGGCGGCACCCTCGAAGGCAGCCTCGAGGTGATTCTCAAGGACGCCGAGGGCGATGTCCTGGCCCGGCACGGGGTCGAGGAGCTTTCTCCAAACGGGCTGTTCTTCTCGGTCGGGTTCCCGGACGTGCTGCGCGGAAGCGAAGGAGCGCTCGAGGTGGTCTGGCGCCAAGGCGGCGGTGTGGTCGGCCGCGCGGAGCAAGCGTTCCATGTCCGCCCGCCCGAAGACGTGGAGTGGTCGCGAAGGATTCAGCTGCGCATTCTGAACGAACCGGGCGCGACGATCTCCAACGCGCCGATGACCGTGGGCGTGCCCTTCCCCCGCGGCGCGCTGGACGACGAGGCCAATGTCCGGCTGGTGGACGAGGACGGGGCCGAGATGCCGCTGCAGACGCGCACGACCGCGCGGTGGTCGCGGTTCGGCTCGGTCAAGTGGCTGCTTTGCGACTTCACTGCGGACCTCGCCGGCGAGCCGCGCGTGGTCTATTTGGAGTACGGCCCTGAGTTCAGCCGCCAGCCGGTGGACGCCATGCCGGTTGCGCATGGGGCGAGCGGCTTTCCCCGCTTGGACGCGGGGAGGCTCCATGCGTCGGCGGACGAGGGCCTGAGCTTCGACCTGGCCGGCGACGGAACCCACTGGCGCGCGCTGGCCCCCGCCGCGTTGCGGGGCGCGTTCGTGCGCCACGAGGACGGCCGCCTGTACACCGTGCCCGCGGATCTCGAATACACGGTGGAGGAGTCCGGCAGCGAGAAGACCGTGTTGCGCGGCACGGGCTGGTACGTCGAAGAGGCCACCGGCGAGCGGTTCTGCAACTTCGTCACTCGCTTGGTGTTCCACCGCGACAGCCCGGTCGTGCGCGTCTTCCACACGTGGATCTTCACCGGAGACGGAAACAATGACCGCATCCGCGACATGGGCTGGCGGTTCGGCGCGGCAGAAGGGATGAACGCCGAGGGAATTCTAACCTCCTTTGAGGGCGGCGAGTGGGCCGCGCAGCGCTATCTCGTCCAGTTCGACCACGCCAATTTCCTTTTAGCCGACCAGGCCGCCGAACGCGAGGGGCGCGCGCCGGGCGTGTTGAGCGCGCGCGTCGGTGACGGTCGTGTGCTGTTCGGAGCCAAGGACTTCTGGCAGAACTTCCCTAGCGAGCTGGAGTTCGACGGGGACGCCTTCGTCTTCCACAATTGGCCCCGCCACAATCCCGCCGCCCGCTTCGAGCGCCCGGTTACCCGCGAGAAGGCGTTCCTGCATCGCTTCGCCCACGAGGGGGAACTGCTCGACTTCCGCCTGCCCCAAGAGTACACCGAGGGCCGCATCTGGCAGGAATCGAGTAGCCGCGAGGGCCACTGGGCCGAGGGACGCCCCGAGACCACCAACGCGCAGGGCATCGCGCGAACCGAGGAGATGTTCCTGTACCTGACGGACGACGACCCGGACGAGGCGGCGCGTGTGCTCCGGGGGCTGAACGACGACTCGCTGCGCGCGGTGGCTGACCCGCAATGGGTGGCCTACAGCGGCGCGCTCGGCGAACTCCACCATCGCGACACGAAGAAGTTCGCCGAGTCCGAGGAGGTGTACGAGCAGGTCGTCCACGCCCCCGCGAGATGGAACGAGCGGCTCGGCTTCTACGGCATGTGGGTGCATGGCGACGTGCCCGCGTGGGGTATCAACCTGGAGGATAGGACGGTCTCGCTGTACCGCACCATGCGCAAGAACCATCACGGCTGGCCGGTGGCGTGGATCCCCTTCGCCCGCAGCGGCGATCCGCAGCAGCTCAAGTACGCCGAAACGGCCACGCGCCAGTTGATTGACGCCAACTTCTGCCACTTCGCCACCGCCGACGTGGACGCCTCGGTCGGCCCCGACCACTTCCGTCGGCAGGGGTGGTGGGACCGCTCGCTCTTGCAGTGGGCCGCGCGCAGAGGACCGGCGCTGCGCATCTACACGGTGGACTGCGACTACATCTGGCACGCCTACTACCTGACCGGCTACACCCGCGCCAGGGACGTCGCGCTGCTGTTCGGCAAGCTGACGCAGCACGACCACGGCGCGCCGCGCGGCCCGCGTACCACCAGCTCGATGCTGCCTTCCTACTTGGACATGTACCAGGCGACCTTCGACCCGTGGTTCCTCTCGGCGGCGCACGACATGGCCGAGCTCCACCGGCTAACCGGGGGCCGCGTCCACCAGGAGCAGCGGTACGACGAGCCGGTGGACAAGTACACGCACCGCACCGTGGGCCACTTCTGGCGGCCCGCCGACATCGACTTCCAAGAGTTCACCGGCAGCGACGAGTTCCGCCAGCTCGCAGTGAACCACGCCATGTCCACCAGCAGCCCGCGCTCCTACGGCGGGGGCGGCCACTGGCCCAGACTCTCGGTTCCCATGATCCCGCAGGCGGTATTCGCCTACGCCGAAACCGGAGACCCCTTCCACCTCGACCGGGCGGCCGCATACGTTGACAGGGCCAACATCGGCGTCTATGACGGCGACGTCGAGTACGGGCGCGGAACGGTCACTCAGGGCGGCACGGCGCGCGGCATCTTCACCGGCTACTACATCCGCCAGTTCCCCCTGGCCCTGGGCGCCATCGAGCGCGCCGGCCACAAGCCCGCCCCCTCGCCCAATCCTTTCTTTATGAACAGCGTCGAGGTGGGCGAAGACGAGAGCGCCTACGAGTTCCGCCTTCCCCAGACGCTCATCCGCAAGGGATCTGGCGAGGTCGCCCTGCTGCTGGTGCCGAGCGACCGCACGGAGGACGTGGCGTACGATTACCATCTGGCCGGGCCGGCGGGCCGGGAGTACAAGAGCGGATCGTGGAGCCTGTGGGACCGGGGCCGCGATCCGGTGTGGGGCGAGCTTGTTGACATCCCCGCCGACGCCCCCGAAGGCGTGTACTCGCTGCGCCTCAGCGGCAGCGTGCCCTACCCGGACGACACCTACGAATCGCAAAGCCGTGTGCGGCGCAGGCACGGACGCGCGCTCTTCCCCGTCGCGCCGCCGGACGTGCCGGAGGTGATCGTCTTCGACCGAGACGACGACGGCACCACCGTGGCCACGGGCGGCCCCGAGATCCAGTACTGGTTCAGGGTGCCCGAGGAAGTGTCCGAATTCTGGATTGACTTCCGGGGCGGCACCTCCGAGTTCAACCGGGTGTCGGTCTGGAATCCCGACGGCGAGCGGGTTTGGGATCGCTCCTTCACCGGCACCACGCCCGACCGCGCCCTGATCGAGGTGCCTCCCCAAGACGCGGGCAGGCTCTGGCGCGCCTCCGGCGGCGGCTTTGTTATTGACCCCCAGATTCCCCCGTACTTCTCCATCAGCCGGGAGAAGTGGTTCGACCCGGAGATGCCGTAGCTTTCGATCCGGCAGGCGGCTGCCGGTCGCCCCAAACGTCGCGACGTGGGCCACGGGGATGTCGAGCTCCGGGCTCCGCGGAATGGCACGACTGCAGGCGGGCACCCTTCCCTCAGCTTCTCCGGGTCAATAGGCATAGCTGATGCCGAGGCTCAGGCCCTGGGCGCACAGGGTGGAAGCATTCGCCAAGTTGGATGGAAACGTTTGGCCGCTTCCCGTCGGGCTGTTGGTCGGCAATACGGGTGATAATTGCCCGGAGTCGATGCGGCGGTCGATCTGCTGGCCTGTGCGATACACGTTGGTCAGGAACAGCAGCTGGTATCCGACGCTTACGCTCAGCCGCTCGCTGAGCAGTAATCGAGCCTTGATATCCAACTCGGGTAATAGACCAAATGAGTTGTCCCGGAAGGTCCCCATGTTCGAAGGCAAGACCAGCAGGCCGCCCGGCGAGTCGGCTGCGCCGCCCGTGGGGGTCCGTACCTGGGTCTGGCCTTGTAGAATCGATTTCCGCGAAACATTGCCCACGCCCAATTTCGTTGCGACATCCAAAGAGAGAGCCCCGTAATCCAAACTCGTCAACACGCCCAGCATTCCACCGTGAAAGTGGTTGCGGGTCCGGAATTGGTCAAAGAGATCGACCTCGGTGCCAATCTGGACGTTGCCCGCGGGATCACGAATGGTCAATTGCTCTTCCAACCAAAGCCCTTCGTGAAACCCCAAGTACCGGTAGCCACTCAAAATATCGATTCGACCGCGGGGGCCCCGGCACCAATTGGTACGCAGCAGCGTCTCGGCCGACCGCAAATCGCTGTGTGTCTGAGCGAGCATTAGGCCCTCGACCACGTCGGGGTAGGCGACCAATTGGGCGTCTTCTACGCCCGTAGCCACATTGAAGAAGGGGCGGGCCAGCACGGGAACGCCGGCCGACTGCCACACTGCGTTTAGTTCGTCGGACGCTCCACCCGCGTAGAACCAAGTCGCCTGGACTCCCAGATCCCTACACGCGTCGAACCAAAAGCCCAGCGTCAAAGCGGTACCCGTGCGGTCGGCCCGATCCAATCGCTCGTCGCCCAGCAGAACCTGCGTGTCGCCCATCCCCAGAACCCCAGCTTGATCTCGCGGGGGAACGGTGCTATTCGCGCTGACCAACGGGGGGACGGGATTCCCCGTGGTCCACAACAGGCGGTATTCTGCTTCGCCCCACCACAGATCGCACCCGCTTACCAGGGGTGCCGTCAAATCTCCACTCGCCGTTTCAGAGTACATGCTATCCATTTGGTAGAGGTAATCCGAACGGGCGCTCGCTTGTTCGTCGTCCAGTTCCTCGATACGCAGACGCACCGGGGCAGACGTCGCGGAGGCGTGAACCGCCGCTCGAGGCAGCTCGTCGCTGACGCAGCAGACTTGGTCGGCATTGCCATGGGAAGCCAAAGTGGAAAAGCAGAGCATCAAGCTCAAACCCACGGTAATTCTCAGGCAATCGCGGTGAAACATCGGCCAAATCCTGACGAAGAAGGGGACCGGTTTGCATGAACGGCAGGGGTTGTATCGGTCAAAGGGTCTATGCCGCATACACTGAATGCAAGGATAATCCTGCGACAACGGCCACTCCCGGGCCATACCAGTGGTACAATCCGCAGTTTCACGGCATGCTACCTATATTCTCCGCCTTGCGTATGCCTCCACGGCTCTCAGTAGCCCGCAGAACCCAGGCCAGCTCGTTCAGTGACATGACAATACGCCAACCAGGGGGTCGTGCGATGAAATTGGGGGATGGGGTGAGTGCAGCGATTTGCAGACGGTCAGTTGCACGGCACGACGGCGATTTCCAGTCGGCTGCCGGCAATGCGTTACGGCGATGTGACGTTCGAGTTGACTGACGACGAAGGCCAAGTGTTGACTTGGCCGGCAGTCGTTGCATTCACGGCCGCCCCCGTGCGATATCCTTTGCTCGGTATCTGCGGTTGTCTGGAATTTCTGGATGCCACATTCCGAGGCGCCGAACGGATCATCGAGTTACAGCCGAATCGGTCATTCCCACGTCCGGCTTCGTGATGGTGCCGAGACAGTCGTCACGGGGGCAATAAGGCAAGCGAATTTGGGGCAAGGGAATTGGGTGGTAGACGATTTCTGTGGGGGAGGCGGCAGACGGCCAGGCATAGATCCCGGCCTGGATTTTCGTGCCGTACATTCGCTTGCCCCCCAACCCTGTCCTGCTGTCCTGCTCATTCCCTTGCCCGAAATTCGCTTGCCTCTCTTCCCCTTGCTCGTGCAAACCGTTATTCTACTGCTTTTCCCCAGCCTATCGAGGTGGTTGCCCATGCCGATTCATTGTGCTGTCGAGATCCCGGTGCTGACTCCTGAGCAATTCAAACGCCAGGATTACCGGATCATGGGCCATGCTTTCGCGTGCCAGAACGGACTGGGCCGGTTGTGCGACGAGAGCGTTTACGAGACGGACTTGGCCGCTCGGTTGCGGGCGGATGGTGTTCCGAACGTGTACACGCAAGAGCCGATCACCGTCACGCACCGGGATTTTTCCAAGATCTACTTTCTTGATCTGTTGGCCGACGGATCCTTGTACGAGTTGAAATCCGTAGCCGCTCTCACGGGCGAGCATCAGGCTCAGTTGCTGCATTACATGCTGCTGCTCGGCTTGCGGTGCGGCAAGCTGTTGAACTTCGGTCGGGAGAGCGTCGACGGGCAACTGAGCGTCACTCGGCTGACACCCGAGATCCGGCGGCGGTTTGCGGTCGACGATAGCCGTTGGCAGGCGATCACCGCAGCCTGCGGCGAACTGCACAGTGTCATGACCGATCTGCTGGCCGATTGGGGTGCGTTTTTGGAAGTGCCGTTGTACCAGGAAGCGTTGACGCATTTCCTGGGCGGGGAAGAGCAGGTCGTGCAGCGAGTGCCATTGACGCGCGACGGATTGGCGTTAGGCACACAGCGGATGCACGTCCACGGGTCCGGCGTCGCGTTCGTCATCACCGCGTACACCAGCGAGCAGGCGTCCCACGAGATCAACCTACGCAAGCTGCTGGCCCTCACCCCGCTGACCGCCCTGCAATGGGTGAACCTAGATCACGCCAACATCCAATTCACAACGCTCACCCAATGAGTTGGTCGGGGGGAATAAGGCAAGGGAATTTGGGGCAAGGGAATTGGGTGGTAGACGATTTCTGTTGGGGAGCGGTAGACGGACAGGCATGGATTCCGGCATCCCGGCCTGGATTCTCGTGCCGTACATTCCCATGCCCGAAATACCCTTGCCCCCCAAGAACCTGCCTGCTTATTCCCTTGCCCCAAATTCGCTTGCCTCCCCAATACCCTGCCCGAAATTCGCTTGCCTTGAAAAGCGCCGGTCGCGATTGCCCTGGCTGGCACGGGGGACGGCGGCGGGCGGTGGGAAACGGTTCGGACACGTTGCGTCGCGCAGCGCCCGTTGCGAGATGGATTCCATCGGAACCCCGCTTCAGGCCCCTTTCCGCGTCAGCATAAATCTTAGGTCAAGACCTGCCCCCCGACGTGACGCACTCCGAACTCCGCAAGCGACCGGCTTGCTCATGTCCAGTCGCCTGGCACGCCGGACGACGGCCGCGGGAAAACGGTTCAAACACGTTGCATCATGCAGCACCCGTTGCGAGATCGATTCCACCTGAACCTCGCTACAAACCGCTTACACCGTCAACACAAGTCAGAAGTGAACAGCCATAGAACTTCCATCCTCAAAACATTCGTTTAATTCGCCGGATACCTAACTCGGCTCCCGCTAAGAAACCTCCCACTCTTTCCTCGAGCGATGTCCCATAAGCATCGTTAACCTCGGAAAAAATGTTCACACCATGAACGTACGCCTTCATGGCTTCTGTTAAGCCACTACCGCGAGCCGCGGGACCAATCACCTTCATCCCCACTTCAAAGATTCGTTTCTGGCGATCCAACTGTCTCTCAACTTCAGTAATAATCAGGGCTCCGAAATCGGTATGGCCTGCATAATGGTGAAACCGAAGAGCTGCAGTGACTGCGTACAATCCTGGGACAACGTAACCATGTATGAAACCGATACTGGCTAACATCATTTCCTGGTGACGTCTGACCATGGTAACGGCGTACTGCACCATAGCCACCGTCCCTGTCGCGTCAGAGAACTGAATCGGGTTGTTAAATGCGTAGCGGGCAAGGTTGGAATCCGTGGCGGTAAATCCTAACGGGTCGTTGCTGGTGAATCGCCCCGTCGATGAATCGAGGAAACGCGCCCGCGAGAAAAAGAGATTGGAGGTGGCATTGAACTCGCGTCCAGTGAAAGTGTAAGGAAATGTGTGCGAGGGAGGATTCGCAAAGGCCGGAATACCATACGCACTGTACTCGACATGCTGTATGACTCCCCCTGCATGATCGACGATGTCCCGGATCGATCCGAGATGGTCGGGTAAAGCCCACTGGACATCGCGGCCATAGGCTGCAACAATTTGGTCCACCTCATTCGTAAACAGAAACCGCTCGACGACGGTCTCATCGTTATCCCTGAAACGAGCCCATTCATTGGATATGAAGTGATCGTCAACGTAGACGCTGATTTGCGAATCATCGGGAGTAAGTATATGAACTCGGCGGCCAAGTGGGTCATAGCGATAAACCTCGTGGTGAAGAATGACTCCACCTTCCCCCGACCGATTACTGTACTGCGTCAATTCATGCAATCGGTTGTGAAAATCGTAAGTGAACTCTGTGTAATTCACCTCCCCTTCGACGGGAATAATGCGGGTCTTGGTCACCATGTTGCCTTCATGGTCGTAGGTGTAATCAAAGGTGCCGTCGGATAGGAGTTGATTTCCCGGGCCGGTGCGGTAGCCGTCGCCGTGCAGATAGCTACCGGTCCGGTTGCCGTTGGCGTCGTAGGCGTACCATTCGTCCCGCTGGTCGTTGTCGTACATGGCCGAGATCAACTGGCCGCGTTGGTCGTAGCCGTAGTTTGCCGTGCGTCTGTATTCGGCATTGATGTGGGTGAGCGCTTCCTTTGTCAACAGCCCACTGAAATCGAGTTCGTACTCGTAGCCGGCCAGCACTTCGTCGGCGGCGTTCTTGTGAACGAGCTGCTTCGGGCGGCCGGCCAGATCGTGCACGTAATCGCTCGAACCGGCGCTGGTCACACGCTCTTTATCGGCCCAGCGAGCGATGTGGGCGAGTTGCCCGACGGCGGTATAGGCAAAGTCGGCCCGGATGTTTTCAACCCCCTCGCCTTCCCACCAACGGGAGATCAACTGATTTCGCGGGTCGTACTCGCTCTTGACAACTACACCATGACTATCGGTGGCCGACACCACATTACCCATCGCGTCATACTGGTAGCTGAGCGTGAACGGCTCAAAAGTTTCGCTCCACAAATAGTCGACCGTCATCGTTTGAGCACGATTCATCGTATCGTATGTAAAAGAATACTCGGCATCCGGATTGGCGGCGGTGAGCATCTTTCCGGCAGTGTCATAGGTGAAGATCGTTTCGCGCATCGGTGTGACGTCGTCCGTCGTGTCGTACCAGACCTCGGCCAGCATATGGCCGCGATGATCGTATTCGAACGTCCGCCGGCGACCGTTGCGGTCGATCTGCTCGATCAAGTTGCCGGCGCCATCGTAGGCATAGCGGGTCACGTGTGACGGTCCATAGGGCGCGGACGTCACCGGCGTCGGTGTGCTTATCAGCTTCAAGATTTCCCCATCTGTCATCGACCACCAATCGGTTCCATGCCAATACAAAGGATCCCGCATCTCGATCACGCGATCCAACGCGTCATAGATCCAAGTGGTGACGTTGCCAACGGAGTCCATCAGCCATACGCGATTCCCATCTGCGTCGTACTTGTAGAAGACACCAGCAGTCGGGTCCTCCTCGTCCAGATCGGGATCAACCTGGCGGATCAGATTCCCGGATGCATCGTAAAAGAAGTGAGTGACGCGGTCCTTTGAGGAATCGGTCGGGTGTACGACCGCTTTGCGTATCACATCGTCTGTATTTCCATTATAGGCGTATGTCATGACAATCTCGTCCGTCCCTGAACCCGCCGTCTTACGGGTTGGTCGGCCAAGTTCGTCATAGTCTGTGGTGCTGACGTAGACGAGTGTGCTGTCTGCTTCGAAGAATTCGACACGGGTGACCAGCCCCTGCCGATTCCACTGTCTCAACTCGTATGAGCCATCCGCATGGGTCACCTTCTTAGGTGTTCCATAGGCACACCCCTCTCGGTATGCGTAATGTCTCGTATGGCCCCTGAAATCGCTGAACGATTCTTGCTTGCCATCAACCGTATAACCAACGTGTGTAACGTCGCCCAGCGGAGAGGTGACTGAGGTGAGGTTGTTGTCAGCGTATCCCAATGTGGAAATGCCACGGCCTGGCGGGTGCATTTTGGTGAGCCGATTATCTCCGCTGTAGGCGAGCGAAGTCGACTCGAATTGGTTGCCGTCCGGACTGGTTTCCGTGGTCCGGATCACGTTGCCCGCCGCGTCGTATTCGTGCTCGATGATCGTTCCGTCGTACTCGATGATCTTCGTCTCTTTGTCCGGATGTCGCGGGTCGCTGTATTCGTAGGTCTTCGTGTACGTGACCGTTTCGCCGGTGAGCGGATTGAGGACCGGGGGCGACTGTTCGAAGGTCACGTTCCCGCGTTCGTCGTAGCCGAGGGTGGTGACGTTCCCTCGCGCGTCGGTGAGCGTGCCCGTGAAGGCGGCCGGGTCGAAGTCCTGCTGGACGACGTTGCCCAAGGCGTCGGTGGCGCCGGTCAAGCGGCCGTCGTCGTCGAATTCGGCTTGAAAAATGCGTTCGCCCAGCGAATCCCAAATCTCGTGGAGAAAATGGGCCGGATCCGGGCGATAGACGTAACGTGTGGTCTCGCCGATCTGGTTGGTGAACCCGACCAAGTTCCGGGCCGCATCGTATTGGTAAGAGATCGCGTTGCCCGCCGTATCGACAATCTGCGTGATCCGCCCGCGGGCATCGCGGATCAAGTCGATTTGACCGCCCGTCGAATGCGTGATGGCCGTGTCGGTAAACGTCACGACGTTGCCGTGCCGATCGCTGATCCGCTGCAGACCCTCGTCCTGATGGTATTCGTACACCATTCCGTC
>SLEY01000048.1 GCA_007124535.1 Planctomycetaceae bacterium | reverse complement strand
TGGACGATGTGGAGAAACCGGCTTTCCATGCCCGCCGCATCTGGTACGGCTACGGGCCGTTGCCGTCCCGGGCCGCCGGGCATCGGCAGTGGCTGGCCCGAAACCGGGTGACCCAGGGCTTTCGCCTGCACAGTTCGCACTATTACGAGGCGATCATCGCGGCGAACCGGGAGGTGTTTGCGGCGAATCCCGAGTTCTTTGCGCTGGTGGACGGTCAGCGGCGGACAGCGGGCAGCGATCTGAAATTCTGCATCTCGAACCCCGCGCTCCGCCAAGTGGTCGTCGAGCATGCCTGCCGCGTGATGCAGGCGGAACCGGATCGCGACAGCATCTCGATGGATCCGTCGGACGGTGGCAACTGGTGCGAGTGCGGGCCGTGCGCGGCGTTGGGTGGTATCAGCGACCGCGTGCTGACCTTGGCCAACGAGGTTGCCGAAGCGATCAACGATTTGGAGTTGGGCGACCGTTACGTGGGGATGTACGCTTACAACCAGCACAGCCCGCCGCCTTCGATTCGGGTGCATCCGCGGGTCATTGTCAGCGCGACCGCCGGCTTCTTGCGCGGCGGGTTCACGCTGGAAGAAATCATCGCCGGCTGGCAAGCTCAGGGCGCGGTGATGGGCGTTTACGATTACTTCAGCGTCATGCCCTGGGACTGGGACCTGCCCGGGCGGGCTCGGGCCGCCCGGCCAGCGTATATGGCCCAGTCGCTGCCCGATTTCTACGCCCGGAACGTCCGCTTCCACGATGCCGAATCCAGCGACAACTGGGGGCCGAACGGGCTGGGCTATTACGTGGCCTCCCGGATCCTCTGGGACCTGGACCAGGCAGAGCGGGTTCCCGAAATCGTCGATGACTTCCTGACCCGCGCCTTCGGGCCGGCGCGGGAACCACTGGCCGAATTCTACCACGTGATCGACGGCGACAATCATCCCCTGCTCAGCCGCAGCCTGGTCGGCCAAATGTATCGCCGTCTGGCCGAAGGCCGCCAGCTGGCAGCCGGCGACGAAGCCGTCCGCAAACGGATCGACGAACTGATCTTCTACACACGCTACGTCGAGTTGAAGCTGGGAGAGGAGCATGCGGCTGCCCTGCGTCATGCCCATCGCATCCGGGACAGCGGGATGGTCCACTTCCGCGGCATGTGGCCGTGGCGGAAATCGCAGGGGATGGATTGGGAGGCGATCCCCCAGGCATGGCAAGAGGAATCCGGCTACCAGCCGGAGGAAACCGCAACCATGCTGCAGGACGGGATCCGCGATAATCCGGTGGTCCCGTTCACGCCCGTGGCGTACAGCCAGGACCTGGTTCCCGCCACACCGTTGAATCTGCCGAAGGTCCCCACCGGAAATCTGGGTGACCTTTACCAGCAACATGGGCGTCAGGGCGGATTCGATCTGCATACCTGGTTCGATCAGCCGGGGGAATTGCCCTTGCGCGTGACGGGCGGACTGATTGCCCATTTCCGGGACCGCGGGAATGTGCGTATCCAGTTGTTTGCGGGTGACCAGCCGGAACGGGGGGCGGTGGACAGCGACCGCACCGTGCCGCCGGATGGTCAGGAGCAGCGTGTGATTTTGCGCAGTTCCCAGACGGGCCTGCACCGGCTGGAGTTGCGCGATGGCGGCGATTCCAGCCGCTTGTTCTGGGAAGACGATCAGCCGATGGTGTTGGGCTGTTCGCCCCAGTCGCCGCCACCGGTGCGCGGCGCGTGGACGTTGTACTTCTACGTGCCGCAAGGTACGGAGGTGGTGGCTGGCTATGTCGATCAAGCCGCTGGCCGACTCCGTGACGGGGCTGGCAACGAAGTCCTGTCGCTGGCCGACGTCGACGCGCCCGGGTATTTTGTCGTGCCGGTGCCGGAAGGTCAGGACGGCCGCCTGTGGCAAGTCGATCGTTCGCGAGCCCAGCTGCGGTTGCTGACCGTCCCGCCCTATCTGGCCCGCAACCAGCGCGAGTTGCTGTTGCCCCGCGAGGTCGTCGAAGCCGATCGGCACTAGTGCCGCAAATCACAATTGACGTGAGAAAACAGCACGAAAGACGGAACGGAAACAGCTCGAACGACATCGGTCCGCAGGTTGGGTGACCAGCTGCGTATAACGTGCGAGGTTTTTTCAAGTAGGGAGGAAGCCACTGCGAAAACGTCAATTCAAAGTTATTTTGACGCGAGGCCTAACGCCGCGTTTAACGTCCTGCCTTGCGTCCGCCTCATCGGTCGCCCCCTTTCTCGTCGCATCGGGGACAACCGGCGTCGATCCACTGCAGCAGGTCCTGCCGCCTGTACCGTACCGCCAGGCGAGATCCGCAGCCGATCCTTATCGGGGCCGGGGCGATGCCAGACCGGGACCACCGCCAAAGGGTACGCTCGCCGATGCCAAGTTGGCCCCGCCTGCAATCCAGGTTCTTCAGCCACTCGCGCGTACCGGCGGGCGACCCCCACCAGCACCCGTACTCCCGCTGCTTAGCGTCTTCGATAGCTTTGGTGATCAACCTATCTGGGCTACACGCCTCCGGTGGGCGAACATTTGAAGTATCTGGTGTTCGCTGGCGAACGGGTGCTGGCTTGTTTCGCGTGGTCATCGGCGCCGAGGCACCTGGGGCCGCGGGACCGGTTCCCCCCGATCCCCAACGCACACGGAAGGCGGCCGACCATGCGCCGCCGCGAAAAAACAACCGATGAGGCTCGACGCCAGAAAACCCTCCGAAGAGATTTCGAGCGCTGTTTCGCCCCTTCAGGACAACCGATTGAAAACAACATCTTCCCCGGGGCGGCGCTCCGCGGCGATCGCCGCTCCGCTCTGCCCCGGGCTGATTTGTTGCAGCCC
>SLEY01000481.1 GCA_007124535.1 Planctomycetaceae bacterium | reverse complement strand
GTGGGGATCAGGCGATTGCCGCGTGTGCTCAGCGGAACTTCGACGTGGTGTTGATGGACGTACAGATGCCTGGTCGAGACGGACTGTCAGCCACGCGTTGGATTCGTCGGCGGGAGCGGCGGACCGGGCGACACGTTCCCATCATTGCGCTGACCGCGCACGCGTTGGCGGGAGATCGGGAGAAGTGCTTGGCAGCCGGCATGGACGCTTATCTGGCCAAGCCGTTGCATGCCCGGGACTTGACCGGGTTGGTAGAGCGGATCACGGGCGGCGTTCGGGAGGGCGAGCGGCGACCGGCTCCTTCGGGGCCCCTTCGTATCGCCGGTTTTGACTTCAATGCGGCCCTGGAACGGATGGATGGCGAGCGGGACTTGCTTCGCGACCACATGAACTACACCCTGAACGATGCCCCCCAATTGCTGCAACGGATGCGGCAGGCTCTGGATCAAGCCGATGGCCACTTGCTGGAGATCTCGGCGCATCGCTTGAAAAGTCTGGTCAGCAGCTACAATCACCATGAGGCACGGGAACTGGCCCAACATTTGGAGAAATGCGGCCACCAGGCATGCTTCGATCGTGCCGCTCCGGACCTGGAACGACTCGCCACTTTAATCGACGAATTCGCCTCGGCCGTTCGGCATTATCTGAATCAACAGCCGCCACCGGGCCACTCCAACGCTTTGGATTCGAGTTAGGGTGTCTATAATGGGGATGAAGGCGTACTGGCAGCGGAGTTCATGATGAAGATATTGCGAAACCGACCGGCCCCCCAACGCGACCGCTCGCTCTTCGGGTGGATCCTGGTGAGTTCCGCCACGCTATTGCCCATCCTGCTGCTCAGTCTGATCTCGCATCAGCTGTTGAGTTCGTCGGTGCGGCGCATGGTGGAAGCGAACAATCAAGCGGCGGCGAAGATCACCGCCCAATTGGTCCATCAGGACTTGTCGACCAGCCAGCGACTGGCCGTGTCCTTCGCCGCCCTGCCCGAAATGATCCGGGGCGTGGAACAGGAGGATGCTGTGGGGGTTCGCTCGCAGTTGGAGGCCCTGGTGCAGGGGTTCCCACGTGTCGACCGAGCGTTCGTCGCGGATCCCGGGGGGGTTTTGTGGACCGACTATCCGAAGGCTCCCGAGTCGTGGGAGCGAGACTTCAGCTTTCGCGATTGGTTCATCGGCGTGTCTCGGCAGTGGGAACCCTACATTTCCCAGGTCTATCAGCGGCATGCCGCCCCTCGACCCCGCGTATTGGCGATCGCCGCTCCGATTCGTCGCGACGAGACGGTGCTGGGGGTGCTGGTTTTCCAGTATCGGCTGGATGACGTGAGCCAGTGGTTGCGGCAAATCCACTTGGGAGATGGTGGCTACGTGTTCATTATTGACCAGGGGGGCACGGTCGCCGCTCACCCCCATTTGGATGTTCAGGCCGGAAACTATACCGAGTACGCTTCGATCGACTTGTTCCAACGTGCTCGGAAAGGTCCCACGGTGTCCGCCGTTTACGCGGATCCCCTGGCGGACAACCGGCCGATGGTGGCGACCGTGGTGCCCGTACAGGTCGATGACCAGAACTGGCTGGTTGCAGCGCAACAACCGGTGGAGCAGGCTTTTGCACCGGTGCGTCAGCTGCGCCGCCAGTTGGTCGCGGCTGCCGGCATCCTGGCCATGCTGGCCGTGGGATTGATCGTGGTCCTCAAACGCCAGTCGGATCAATTGGCCCGGGCCTGGAAGGCGGCCCGGACGGCTGACCAAGCCAAGAGCGAATTCCTGGCGAATATGAGTCATGAAATCCGAACTCCCATGAATGCCGTGATCGGCATGACCGAACTGGTGCTCCAGACCGAGTTGACCAGCACTCAGCGGGAGTACCTTGGCATGGTCAAAGATTCGGCGGATTCCCTCCTCCTGCTGATCAATGACATTCTGGACTTTTCCAAGATCGAGGCGGGCAAGCTGGAGCTGGATCGAGCCCCGTTTCAGATTCGGGAAGTGCTGGGCGACGCCATGAAAGCGCTGGCCCTGCGCGCTCGTGACAAGCGTGTCGAGTTGGCTTGTCATGTCCACCCCGAGGTGCCGGAGATGCTGGAGGGCGACCCTTACCGGCTGCGGCAGGTGGTGACCAATCTGGTCAGCAACGCCATCAAGTTCACCGACCGGGGCGAAGTGGTGCTGGACGTGTGCGAGGAGCCGGCCGTGGATGGTCAAGTCGGCCTGCACGTCGCGGTCCGCGACACGGGAATCGGGATTCCGGAGGATAAGCAGCAGATGCTGTTTGACGCCTTTGCCCAACTGGATTCTTCGACAACTCGCCGCTTCGGCGGGACGGGACTGGGGCTGGCCATCGCCTCGCGGCTGACCCAGCTGCTGGGCGGGCGGATCTGGGTGGAAAGCGAAGAAGGGCAAGGCAGCACTTTTCATTTCACGGCCCGGTTCGACCGTTCCACCGTGCCGCCGCCCGTGCCCACCGAATTGCCTCAATCCCTGGCGGGACATCGCGTGCTGGCCGTCGACGACAACCAGACCAATCGCCTGATCCTGAACGAAATCTTGTCGAACTGGGACATGCAGCCCACCGTCGTGCCCGACGGGCGCACGGCTTTGGAGGAACTGAAGCGGGCCGAGCGAGAGAATCGGCCGTTCCGGGTCGTGCTCACGGACGTGCATATGCCGCAAATCGACGGTTTCGAACTGGCACAACAGATCCGAAAACATCCCGACCTGCAAGGGACGCTGATCCTGATGCTGACCTCCGGCGACGGTCCCGAGGATATCGCCCGCTGCCGGGCTGTGGGCGGCGCCGCCTACCTGATCAAACCGATCAAGCAATCCG
>SLEY01000257.1 GCA_007124535.1 Planctomycetaceae bacterium | reverse complement strand
GCCGGCGACAAGCTGGCGCTGTTTTACGCTTGGCAGTATGGTCAGGGCTGCATGCGGGAAATGCCGAAGGAGGAGGAGTTGCAGCAGATGCCGGGACGGGGCCCGCTGGATTTTGCACCGGTCATGGCTGCGTTACGGAAGATCCGTTTCGCCGGGCCCTTCGAGATCTTCATGCACCCCGTACCGCGAGGCATCCCGATCCTGCCGACGATCGCCGAGACCACCGCCGAAATCAATCGGGCCCGCAACTACCTGGAGACGTTGCTCTGAACTCGACTCCGCGAAGCGGAATAGGTGTGAGGACTGAATGGCACTGTCGAATATAAACTATTTGCAGGCAAGGATTTGCGACCGGAGAAGGCGCTGTCGCCAGGGGGTCTTTCCTGGCAGTTCGATGCTTCAACGGCGGTGGAGGAGATACGTTCCGTCGGTGTCAGCGGGCAAGGTTGTCGGCGCGCATCGGCAACGCTTCGCCAACAAAACGGCGATTTTCGATTCGGCGAAACGCGGCGCAATGCGGGCCTCCATGCAAGAGGGCGAGGTGTCCGAGCCGAACCGTCAGACCGCGGGGGCCGCGGTTCCTCGCAGTTCGGCACGCGCTTCATCGCGCGGCTTGGTCAGCAGTTTGTGCCCCTTGGGCCGACGCTTGATCGCTCGCGGCTCCACACGGTCGGGACGGTGGCCGACCCGATGGCTGGCGATCGATTCCAGCTTCTGATCCGCCAACTTGGCCTGTGTGGAACCATCCACGACACTCGCCTGCGTCATCGCACCGGCGACGACCTGGGTCGCGCCGGCAAAACTGAGCGTCCGGGGTGTGCGTTCATGAGGGCAGTATACCAACTGTGATCTCGGGAAGCCAAGTACTAGGTCAGGGCAACTGCGGCTCGGGTGATCGGCCGTGGGGAGGAAGCCCGCAAATGCGTTCGTTAAGCCGAACCCCCTTCGTAGCCGGCCGCATTCCCACCAAAACTGCGGGTCTACGGACAGAAACTTGATACAAGGCCGGATCGGCCAGGCGAGTGAGCCAATCATCACGAAGCCGTTCTCGTTCAGCCGGTTTGGTAAATCAAGAGCAACCATGAAGAACAAGGAGGAGCTACCGATGAACTCGGATCGAGGCACCGTGCAGCAGACGTTCGACTTCCTCAGCGAAGACGGGCCGACGCGGCTGGCGGAAGCCATCCCGCGCCAGACCCGCAGGCCGCTGCCCCAGAGTTCGGCCCCCACCGGCCGATTCGGGTTTCCGGCCAACATCACGAAGACCGCGTTCGCCCTCGCATCGGCGTACAACCTTCCGGATTCGATGAGCGGGTCGAGCAGCGTGGAGGGCAGACGCCGCCGATGATCTGCATGAGCAGTGCCACGTATGCCAGCATCGGCGAGTTGCGCACCTCCTGCTCCGTGAGCACGATCTGCTCCACTCGCAGTTCCACTGGCCGACGCGCCGGCCCGGTCGCCACGCCAGCGACCATGACGCGGCGCACGACGGCGGGTCATCTACCGGCGAGTCAGTTACCGGCGGGGCGGATGCCAGCGGAGTGGCTGCTTGCAGTGCGGCTGCTGACAGAACGGGTACCATCCTGCATCAACCACAGAGCACAACCCAGCAATTAAGCGGGTCATTGATTTTTTTCGGAGGGAGACCGGGAAGGGGGAGCCGAGGAACCTGGGGTTCGACCGCAATCCTGGGGTCGAACCCGGCCTGAAACAGGATTTCGCTTTTGGCGATCTTGCCCACACCGGCCCATACCGACTGGTCGAACAGGGCCTCCCAGATCTGGAGATCAGCAGCGTACCGTTGACACGCCCGTGATTCATCTACCACGCAACGCTCCCTAGCAGACCAGGTGTCAGCCGCCCGGCCGGCGCCGGGAACCTCTTGCCGCGGCCTCAGCGAGCGTCCTTGACGCTCCCCGCCCCAGCCGAGCAACGCTCCCGATGCCGCGAGCGATACGACCTGCTGTGTGCTCCGCGTCCGAGAGCTTTCGGCAAGCGTACAAAATGTTGGCTTTCCGGGGCTATTCGGGCGATGTGGCGGCGGGAGGGAAGAGACCGGCCAGATACGGCATCTGCACATCCATCAAGATCAAATCGAATCCGCCCTGTTCCGTGAACTTGATGGCATTGCCCACCAGATTGACCAGAATCTGGCGAATCCGGCCGACGTCGCCCACCACGATTTCCGGTACCTCCGCGTCGATACAATAGGCCAATTCCAGATTCTTGCGATGAGCCCGGACCGCCAAGCCCTTCATCATGGCGCCGATCCGCTCGCGAATGTCGAAAGGAACCGGATCGAACTGGATCTTGCCCGCCTCGATCCGGGAGAAGTCCAGGATGTCGTTCAGCAATCCCAGCAGGGACTCACCCGAATCCAGGATGGTCCGGGCGTATTCGTGCGGGGTACGCGTCAAATCCATATCCAGCAGCAATTCGGCCATGCCGATAATGGCGTTCATCGGCGTACGGATCTCGTGGCTCATATTGGCCAGGAACTCGCTTTTCGCTCGACTGGCCGCCTCGGCCGCCTCCTTGGCCGCCCGCAACGAGGCTTCGATCCGCTTCTTCTCCGTGATGTCCCGCGAGATCCCGAACGTCCCGATCACGCGACCGGCCGAATCGAGCAACGGCATCTTGCTGGTATCGACCCACGTCACCGTCCCGTCGGGCCAGGAATTGCCTGGCGGCGGTCGGGTTCGGTTCTCAAGGAGAATCGCGCGGCCCTCACCGGGCCCGGCTGGGGGCTAGAGGTAACGGGCCAACGGGCCTCCGCGAGCCGCCATGGCATCGACACGTCGGACAATTTCAGGGTCCTCGACCAAAGGGG
>SLEY01000060.1 GCA_007124535.1 Planctomycetaceae bacterium | reverse complement strand
GTGGCCGTGGCGGAGTCGTCCGAGCGGGTCTGCCCGGAGGCGGCGGACTCGCTGAGTTGTCCTTTCTGCAGCCCTCCTTTGGCGCATCCTCGAGATTTACGGCGGGAGATCGAGCGCCGGTTGGATGCGTTTTTGGAGCGTCATGCGGATTTACAGGAGGGTTGGTGGGACGATGATTGGGAATTGGATCCTTGGGAGGATGAGGCATGGTTTCCCGGGGAGGCGTACCCGCCGCGGGTCTCCAGTTCGGCGTCTTCTGGGGATGAGGGCGGGGTCCACGTCGCAAGTTCGGTGGCGGGGGGGAACGGCCTGGCGGTCGCCCTGTCCTACGCGGACGGCCTGTACCAGATTCAGGTATCGTATCCGACGGCGGAGGGCTCGGTGGAGTCGCGTGTGCATGGCGACTTGGCGGAGGTCGAGGCGTGGCTGGCCACGTTGCCGGCGCGGGTGCAACGAGCGGTCCGGCGGCAACTGGCGGGGACGGGGGCGGCGCCGCAAGCTGCCTGCGACCCGGGGAGCCACCGCGCTCGGCGAGGGTCTCCGACCCCGCCGAAACCGCCGACCGAAGGTGTCCCGCGATAGGGGAGACCTTCGGTCGGCCGAGTGGCTCGGTCAGAGACCGGCCACATCGTTGCGTGGCATGCCGGAGTAAGTTCGCCGGGGCCGGAGTGGCTGGCTTCGAAAGCCCGTGGTTTTGATCTTATCGAACTCGAAGAAGGTTGAAGGAGAATTGCGATGCAACGTTCGCTGCTTTATTTGGGATTGGTTGCCTTGTTGGTATGGGCGGCAGAGAGTCGGGCCCAAGTCACGGCTCGCAGTTACTCGGACGGCGGCGTGGCGACCGCGCGTGCCAGCGGGGTGGGTCGCACGCATCTGCACGCGGATGCGTCGGCCAGCCGCGGGGGGCGGGCCGACGCCCGGATCACCGGCAGCGGTCTGGCCGGAGGGCGAGCTTCGGGGACCAGCATCGCGGTGGCGGATCGGGGGCGCGCGATCAGCCGTGGCCAGAGCGATGCCTACGGCCATCGGGCCCGCTCGCATGTCGACAGCGTCGCGGCGGCCTCCCGCGGGGTCGCGGTCAGCCGGGGGAATGCGTTTGCCGAGGGTCGAGGCGAGGCGATCAGCCGGAGCACGGCCATCGGGAATCGTGGGCGGGCGGTGGCGCGTTCCGACGCGGATGCTCGCGGCGACTACGGCGGGCGTTCGCTGGCCGAATCCGAGGCGGTGGCCGATGCCTATCGAGGCCGGGCGTTCAGCAACAGCCGCGTGCAGGCCTACGCTACGGATGGGGGCCGCGCGACTGGTCGGGGCGAGGCCATTGGTTTGGGCTGGGGTCGGAGCACTCGGGCGGGGGTCCAGGTGGACAGCCGCGCCGCTTTCGGCGGTCGCAGCCGAGCTGCCGCCAGCCATCTGAACTGGTAAACGGCCTTCACGCCGATTCGTCGCCCACCGGCCGGTTCCCGCATCTCTGAGGGGACCGGCCGGTTGCCGTTCTTGGACAGCCGAAAGTTCGACGTGGGGTCCGGGTGCGGTTGCTTGGCTTGACGCCCCGGTTTCTCTGGCTTACAACCGGAGCGTCCGGGGCGCGAACTCGGGTTGCGTTCCGGCTTGGATTCTGTGGTTGAACTGGGAGCGAAGACCGATGAAGAATCAAACGACACGCCGGGAATTCCTGGCCACGGCCTCGGCCGGCACCGCGCTGGCGTTTACCGCCAGCAGCTACGGGCGGATCCGGGGCGCCAACGAGCGTATTTCTTTAGGCCTGATCGGCTGTGGGGGGCGGGGTTACGGCGCCTTCATGCCCAATATTCGCAAGCACGAGGAGGAGCAGCCTGCCGAGTTCACGGCGGTCAGCGATCCCTGGCGGCCGCGGCGCGAGCGAGCGGTCGAGCGGTGCCGGGAGTGGTACGGCCGGCCGGCGCGCAGTTTCGTTTCCTATCGTCAGATCATGGAACGGGACGATGTGGACGCGGTGATGATCGCCTCGTGCGATCACCATCACGCGGTCCAATTGGAAGCGGCGGCGGCGGTGGGCAAGGACGCCTATGTGGAGAAGCCGCTGGCGATGGACATGGAATCGCTGATTCGCTGCTGCGACGCGGCGAAAGCGGCGGGGATCGTCGTGCAGAACGGGACCCAGGTCCGCAGCTTTCCCACCAGCACCGGTTGCCGGGATCTGTTCCGCACCGGCGAATTCGGCAAGGTGTCGCGAATCGAACAATGCCGCAACAGCACGCGGCCCTACTGGTACAACTGGATGCAGCGGGCGGAACCGATCCGCGAGGAGGATGTCGATTGGGAGGAGTTTTTGATGGATCGGCCGATGCGTCCGTTCGATGGGAAACTGCTGACGGGGTGGTACGGCTATCGCGAATTCTCCGACGGTCCGCTTTCCAATCTGGGAGTGCATTTCATCGATCTATACAACTACATTCTCGGGACCACGTTGCCGGTCAGCTGTGTGGCCCACGGTGGCACGTTCACTTGGCGGGACGAATACGAATTCACGTGTCCGGACCATTGCCAGGCGTTGTGGACGTATCCGGAAGACCTGATGGTCAGCTACTCGACCAATTTCGGCAACGGCAGCGGCAACGTGTTGAAGATCTACGGCGAGCAGGGCGTGCTGGACTTGACGCGTTGGACTGCGCCCACGTATTCGTCGGCGGGCGCGATCAAGTCCAGCGAGTTGCCGGGTGAGGACCAGCCGGTCCCGCCGGTGGACACGCCCGACCATTATCTGGATTGGCTGCAGTGTCTGCGAACGCGTGAGGAGTGCAATGCGCCGATCGACGCCGGTTACCACCACTGCGTGCCGGCGTTGATGGCCATACGGGCTTTCGACAGCGGTCGGCGGCAGATCTACGATGCCGAGGCTCGCGAGATCCGCGACGGGTGATCAAGCCAAGCCGGCGGCCAGGGCACGTTCGACCAGTCCGGTATCGACGTGCCCATCGACGAATTCGGTGTGGGACATCAGCCGCCGATGGAACGAGGCGGTGGTTTCGATGCCGTCCAGTTTCAGTTCGTCCAGGGCTCGCAGCATGCAGCTGATCGCTTCCTCGCGGTTGGCGCGATGCACGATCAGTTTGCCGATCATCGAGTCGTAGTACGGCGGAACGGTATAGCCCGCGTAGACGTGCGAGTCGAAGCGGACTCCCATTCCGCCGGGGAAGAACACGGACTCGATACGTCCCGGGTTGGGTTGGAAGTTCCGTTCCCAGCGTTCGGCATTGATGCGGCATTCGATGGCGTGGCCCCGCTGGACGATGTCCTCCTGGGTGAAGGGCAACGGCTGGCCGGCGGACACGGCGATCTGCGACTTGATCAGATCGATGCCCGTCACCATCTCCGTCACGGGGTGCTCGACCTGGATCCGGGCGTTCACCTCGATGAAATAGTAATTATCTTCCTGGTCGACGACGAATTCGACGGTCCCGGCGTTGCTATAGTTGGCGACCTGGACCAAGCGGACGGCAGCTTCGCACATGGCGGACCGGACCGCTTCCGGGAGGTTCGGGGCCGGACTTTCTTCGATCAGCTTTTGGTGTCGCCGTTGGGTGGAGCAATCGCGTTCCCACAGATGGACCGCATTTCCATGCTGGTCGGCCAGCACCTGGACCTCGATGTGCCGGGGGCGTTCGATGTACTTTTCCAGGTAGACGCCGGCGTTGCCGAAGGCGGCCCGGGCCTCGTTCTGGGCTTGGGAAAAACCGGTCTTCAGGGCCAGATCGTTTCCGGCCACCCGCATCCCCTTGCCACCCCCCCCGGCGGTTGCTTTGATCAGCACGGGAAAGCCGATTTCATGGGCCGTGCGAAGGGCCTGCTTGTCGTCCTCCAGCAGACCGGCGCTGCCCGGCACGATCGGCACATTCGCCTCGCGGGCAATCCGCCGGGCCTGGTTCTTGTCGCCCAGCAACTGCATCGCCTCCGGGGAGGGGCCGATGAAGTCGATCATGCAACTGCGGCAGACTTCGTTGAACTGGGCGTTTTCCGAAAGAAAGCCGTAACCCGGGTGGATCGCTTCCACATTGCCGATCTCGGCGGCACTGATCACGCGATCGACCTTCAGGTAGCTCTGAACACTCTTCGGCGGGCCGATACAGTACGCCTCGTCCGCCATCTTGACGTACGCCGCATCGCGATCCGCTTCGCTGTACACGATCACCGTTTCAACGCCCAGCTCGCGGCAGGCACGAATGATCCGGAGCGCGATCTCGCCCCGATTCGCAATCAAAATACGTTTATACATGGGGCTCCCGCAACGGCCGTTACTTGCTGGTGTCGACTTTGAACAGGGGTTTCCCGAAATCCACTGCCTCTTCGTCGTTCGCCAGGACCGCGACAATGCGGCCGCGCACTTCGGCAGGGATCTCGTTGAAGACTTTCATGGCTTCGATGACGCAAACCGTTTTTTCTTCATCCACATGGTCGCCCACCCGAACGAAGGGTTCGGATTTGGGGTTCGACGACGAGTAAAACGTGCCGACCATGGGACTGCGGATCACGGCGATGTTGGCATCCTCGGTGGCCGCCGCAGCGGGAGCCGCCGTCTCGGGGGCGGCAGCCGGCGGGGGGGACATCGTCGCGGGCAAGGGGGGCGGGGCGGCGACTGCGGGAGTCCATCCGCCCACCGGTCCGCTCCGGCTGAGCCGGATCCGCTGCTCTTCCTGTTGCAGATCGATTTCGCTCAGGTCGTGCTCCTTCATCAGCTCGACCAAACGGCGGATCCGATCCAGTTCGAAAACCTCCCCTCCGGGGGATTGCGATTCGCTCATCTTGATCTCCGGTTAACCCATGCCGTCACCCGACGGCCCTATCGGTCTGTGTCCATCTCGCCGCATTTCCAACCAGGGGCGCAAACCTGCCGGGGGCGTCGTCGCTACGGAGTCGCCACACAATCGGCAAACTCCCGCGAAAGCGTACTCAGGACCTCACGGCCTGAACGTGTGACGAGGACGTCGTCCTCGATCCGCACCCCACCCCAACCCGGCAGATAAATTCCCGGTTCCACGGTCACGACCATGCCTGCTTTGAGGGGTTTCTTTTGCCCGGCTGCCAGTCGAGGCATCTCGTGGACTTGTAATCCGATCCCGTGTCCCAGACCATGTCCGAAGCGTTTGCCGTAGCCCGCTTGCTCGATCACTTGGCGCGCCGCCGCATCGACATCTTCCATTGTCACGCCCGGCTTAATGGCGTCGATCCCCGCTTGCTGTGCCTGCAGCACGATCTGGTAGACGGTTTCCAGTTTGGGCGGGATTTTAGCGGTGACCAGCATCCGCGTCAAGTCGCTTACGTACAATGCGTCGCGGGCTCCCCAATCGACCAGTACGAAGTCGCTCTCGCCGACTTGACGATCCGAGAGCACGGCGTGCGGCAGCGCGGCGCGCGGTCCGACGCCGACGATGGGGGTAAAGCTGCAGCCGCTGCCGCCAAAGCAACGGATCTGGTGTTCCAGAGCCGCGGCAAGGTCCTTCTCGGTCTGTTCGGGGCGCAGGGCAGCCCGGATCACGCCAAACGCTCGCTGAGCCAGATCCACCGCCCGGCGGATCGCTTGGATCTCCTCGCGATCCTTGATTTCCCGCAACTGCTCCACCTCGCCGGTGGTCGCCACCAATTCGACGCCCTCGAGTCTTTCGCTCAGCTGCTGGTACAAGCTGACCGTCATCGAACCGGCTTCGATCCCCAGACGGTTGATTTTGCATGAGCGGACGGCCCGTTGGAGGGTCTCGATCATCGACACGCCCGAGGTGCGAATCACGGTCTTGAGTTCCGGGCACTCTTCGGACAACTGCTGGGTGAATCGGAAATCGCTCAGTAGCAGGGTATCCCCGACTGTGAGCAGCAGGTAGCTGTCGTCGCCTGTAAACCCGGTCAAGTAAGTCACGTTGGTGAAATCGGTGATCAGCAGGCCGGTTACGCCGGCGCGGCGCAGGCGGCGGCGAAGCCGCTCGCGACGGCGTTCGAAATCGGGCATGGTGGGAAGCCTTTCGTTAGATCAGGAACACATGGGGGAGGCGGGCGTTCAACGCCGCTCCATATCACAACTGAGGCCGCCGGCGGCGGGAATGTACATGGTTTGGGTATAGTCCATGACCATGCGATGGGCACTAAACCGCCAAGCCAGACTGCTGATCGAATTCATCATCATCTGGATCCAGCGGGGTGGCAGCCCATCCACATCCCGTTGGTAGTACGTGGGAATCACCTGATCTTCCAGCACATCGTAGAGCGCCGCGGCGTCTCGCCGATCGGTTTCCGCTTGGTCCCGGTGGCTGCGCCCCGGGCCGATGGCAAACCCGTTCGAACCGTCGTAGGCCTCCGCCCACCAGCCGTCCAGGATGGACAAGTTCAAACCGCCGTTCAGCACGACTTTTTGGCCGCTGGTGCCTGAGGCTTCCAGGGGCCGCCGCGGGGTATTCAACCAGACGTCCACACCCTGGACCATGTGGCGGCAAACGTTGATATCGTAATCCTCAATATAGACCACCCGGTCGCGGAATCGCGGGTCGTGCCGCAGATTGGCGATGTGCTGGATCAGGTGCTTGCCCGGTTCATCGCGCGGGTGCGCTTTGCCCGCAAACACCAGTTGGACCGGCCGTTCCGGATTGTTCAGGATGGCATCCAGCCGATCCAGATCGGTGAACACCAGATCGGCCCGCTTGTAGGTGGCAAAGCGGCGTCCGAAGCCGATGGTGAGGATGCTGGGCTCCAGCGCGTTCCGGGCGGCTTCGACCACCGCTTCCGGCTCCTGGCGCCGCCGGCATTGGCGAGTGATCCGCCGCCGCACGAAGGACAGCAGGAGGATCTTCAGCGCGTTGTGCGTCTCCCAGAGTTCGCCCGGATCCACGTCATGGATGTGCTGCCAAGCGCCGGGCAATCCCATCCCGCGCGTCCACCCGTCGGGAAAGTGGCGGTCGTACAATTGACGCATCTGCCAAGCCAGCCAACTGGGGACATGCACCCCGTTGGTGATATGGCCGATGGGGATTTCGTCTTCGACTTTCCAGGGCCAGAGGTGGGCCCACATCCGGCGGCTGATGTGCCCGTGCAACTGACTGACCGCATTCGCACGCCGCGACATCTTCAACCCCAACACCGTCATGCAGAAAGTCTCCCCTTCGTTATGCGGGTCGACGCGACCCAAACTCAGTAGGTGCTCGCCCGTGATCCCCAATTGGTCCCGCAACGGCCCCAGATGCTCTTCGACCAAACCGGGATCGAAGCGGTCGTGCCCGGCGGGTACCGGAGTGTGGGTCGTGAACACGGTCTGTCTGGCCACAAAGCGCAAGGCCTCGTCGAATTCCCAGCCATCGTCCTGCATTCGCAAACGGACGACTTCCAGGGGAGCAAAAGCGCTGTGCCCCTCGTTCAAATGGAACACCCCCGGCTGGATTCCCATCGCTCGCAAGGCCCGCACGCCACCGACCCCCAGCACCAACTCCTGGCGGATTCGCAGACGCGTATCGCCCCCATACAACCGGCTGGTCAATTGCCGGTCCTCCGGGTGGTTCCCGTCAACATCGGTATCCAGCAGGAACAGACGGACGCGGCCGACGTGCATCTGATGCACCTGGGCCAACAGGCTGCCGTTACGCGTTTCGATCTGGACCGTGATCGGGTTCCCCTGAGCATCCCGAGCGGCCTCCATCGACAGGTGTTCCAGTTCCGTGTTGATGTACTCTTCGTCCTGCCAGCCGTGCTCATTCAGTTTTTGTTTGAAATAGCCCTGCGAGTAGAACAAGCCGACCGCGAAGAGGGGCACGCCCAAGCCGCTGGCACTCTTGATATGGTCCCCGGCCAGCACCCCCAGACCTCCCGAATAGACGGGCACCGATTCATGGATTCCGAATTCAGCGGAGAAGTAGGCCACGGGCATCGAGCCCAGCACGCTCGCATGCTCGGCTGCCCACGTTCTTCTTCGTTCGGCGGTGTACTCCTTCAGGCGGCGGTAGTAGTAGTTAATCCGGCTGTGCAGGATCATTTCGGCGGCCCGGTGCGACAATCGTTCGGGTGTGAACTCATGCAGCAGGGCCATGGGGTTATGATCCAGTTGGCGCCAGCGGATGGGGTCCAGATCGCGGAACAGGCTGTGCACTTCGGGATGCCAGGTCCACCACAGATTGCGGGCCAGGGCCACGCATTTGTCATACAGCATCTGCGGGGTGAGTTCGCTTCCGTATTGTCCGATACCGGGAGCGGATTTGACGGCTTGAGCCGGGTCCTTTTTTGTCATGCGAGGTTCCTCGTGCGATCGTTCGCGGAGCGGTTGCCCGGTTTGCGGCCTGGCAATCCACTGTATAGGGGGGGTATTCTTTACCCGCTTTCCCTCCCTCCGTCGTTGTGGAAAGCAAGGCAGCGAGCGTACAGCTCCGGGGGGGAGTTTGGCGGGGCTTTTTCAGGGCAGCCGCCCGATCCTGCGGGGTATGTTGGTCGGATGGACCGTGTTTTGTCAAGTAGGAGAAGGCGGTGACGGTGTCCTGGTTGCGGCGATTTGAGGGCTTCGGTGGCAGGTGGGGCGACCTTTTTTGATCTGGCAGGCGGGAGACGGAGACCGTAAAATGAGTGAAATATGAGGTATTGGGGGTTCCTACGGGCGGTAAGACTATGGCGTATCATTCGATCAAGCGCGTGATCGGCGAGACCAGCCTGGAACGGAAGTGCCGCTTCCTGTTCGTGCTGTTCTTGTCGCTCCTGCTGTTTGCCGCCTTTTACATGGTCGAGCATATCGCCGAGAATCTGGTGAAAGAGACGGCGATTCGCAAGGCGCGGGATTTGGTGGATCATTCCCTGGTGCGATATCACTGGGAAACGTGGGACAGTGACCGCAGCCGTCCGGGGCGCAATGACATGCAGGAGTTGGTTCGCGAGTTGGCTCGCGATCTGGGCTCGGTGTCCTACGACTGGCGGATCATCGGTTTGGACCAGCAGCCCCAAGTCGACCTGGGCGACAAGGTATTTTTGCCGGAGAACCCGGCGGAGGAGACGATCCTGCGTGAATTGCAGTGGGAATTTCGGGAGCAACTTCTGTCGCTGGCCCAGCCGCGGGAGGGCGACGAGGACGGAGCGGAAGCCCCGTTGACCGATCTGGCGCCCCGCCCTTCGGATGCCACCGCGCCGACCGAATCGCCCCCTGTCAACCGCTTTATCCCCGTTCCCGAGCAGGATGCGATCTATTACTACCAGCCCGTCTATTGGAAGAACAGCTGCACCCGTTGCCATCAGGGCAACACACGGTTGGACGCCTTTTCCCCAGCCGACAGTTTCGCTCCGAAAAGCGCGCACCCATTTCGTGTGGTCCGGGTGGTCGTTCCAGATCGGGAAACCCGCGAAGCCACCATCTGGAGCCGCTCGCTGCTGGCAGCCATCGGGATCATCACGGTCTTTTTGGCGATGGTAATTCTGTACATTATCATCCACTATGTGGTGGTGCGACCGCTGCAGCATCTCCGCGATGTGAGCGAACAAATCAGTCGCGGAAACACGGAATTGCGAGCCAATATCCAAACCAACGACGAGTTTGAAGAGCTGGCCAAGGCTTTCAATCGAATGGTGCGGCACATGACCGACACCCAAGCGGAATTGCGGCAGGTGAATACGGATTTGGATGCCAAAGTCGATCAGCTGGCGCAGCTGAATATGCGATTGTATGAAATGAATCGTTTGAAAAGCGATTTTCTGGCCAATATGAGCCATGAACTGCGAACCCCGCTGAACAGCATCATCGGCTTCTCCGAGATTTTGCAAGGCATCGGCACGTTGAACGAGAAGCAGCGTCGCTACGCCCACAACATCCAGAAATCCGGCCGCCTGCTGCTGGACATGATCAACGACATCCTGGACTTGGCCAAGATCGAAGCTGGCAAGATGGACCTGCGTCTGTCGGAGTTCCGCATCGGCGCGCTGGTGACCGCCCAGTGCGACATGGTCCGTTCGCTGAGCGAAGAGAAGAACATTGATTTAGAGGTGCAGGTCCCGCCGGATCTGCCGGTGATGTTCCAGGACCAGAGCAAAATTCAGCAAATCCTGCTGAACCTGCTATCGAACGCCATCAAGTTCACGCCGGAGGGCGGGCGCATCCGGGTTTCGGTGGACCGGGACGCGTCGGATCGCCTGCTGCTGTCCGTCGCCGATACGGGGGTGGGGGTCGCCGAAGAAGACCGCGAAATCATCTTCGAAAAATTCCGCCAAAGCGCCACCGCGATGGGCGAAGCGAACTTGACGCGGGAATATACGGGGACGGGGTTGGGATTGTCGATCGTCAAAGAACTCTGCAAACTGCTGGGCGGAGAGATCACCTTCCAAAGCGAGTTGGGTCGCGGAAGCACTTTTACCGTCACCCTGCCCTGGATTATGTCCCTGCGGTCGAAGCGTGGTTCGGAATTGGACGCCCAACTGGATGAGTTGACGCAGGGCGGACCCACGGCTGCAAGCCGCCCTGCTTCGCGGCATCCGGTTCACGCCTCCCGATAATGCCGCGAAGTCCCCGGGATGGGCCAGAATCCGCCCGGGCGTCCCGCTCCGTCATCGCAAGCGATGTCGCTTAGCGCGGCCGAACGGCCACTTCGATCCGGTTGTCCACGTGCGTCACGCCCTCCAAACCACGGACCGATTCCTGGGCCAATTGTTTGTGGTAGAAAGTCCGGGCGCGGCCACGCAGTACCAATACGCCTTGGGCGAACTCGCACTCCAGATCGCGGACCGAATCGTCGAGCCGACGGTGCAAGTGTTTCAGCGCTGACCGGGCAATGGCGAAATCGTCCGTGGCAAAGCCTGTCAAGGGAACCATAAAACCAACCCTCCTTAGCACGTGCGGAGAAG
>SLEY01000297.1 GCA_007124535.1 Planctomycetaceae bacterium | reverse complement strand
TCGGCTGGCTGGGCTGATCGCGGAAATTTTGCCGGTGTGGCGTAGTGTCCCTGGGATCAACGTGCGTTGGGAGCGATTTTGGGGGATCAGCGAAGGTGGGCCGACATGGCTGGCGGAGACGGACCAGCGTGACATGGCGAAACTCCTGGAAAAGCGTGGCCAAACCAATATCCCCGTATCCAGTTTGTCCGAGCCGTCGCCACAAATCAAGGGAACGCAACCATTCGCTGCCTCCTCGATCCGCTGTCGCCCCAGCATTCGACAGTGAATCAGAAAGAGGTAGCGAATACCGGTTAAGGCAATCCGGGCGGCGCGCCTCCGAACGGATCACGGATGACTCGATTCCGGGCCGTCGCCCGCATCATGGCTCGCGGGTTTCCAAAACGATTTCAGCCCAGTAGCCGGCTTCCCACCGCCAGCCGTCCGCTTGGTTGATCAGCTCCAGATGGACGCGGTCTCCGGCGCGATCGGAGAGATCGATGCGAAGTTCGGCCCAGCCGCCTTGCGTGGTCTGATCGTCGATCGGTTGTTCCAGCAACGTTTGGCCGTCGGCTCGGACAACCAGGGTCCAATCGCCGCGGTGGTCGTTGGCAACGACGATGCGGAGGTCCGTGTGGCCGTCGGCGGGCACGTCCACGGTGCGGCGGAGCGTCGCCCCCACGTCGGGTGTCAACGGATGGGTCATGAACACGTTCTGGCGGCCGCGATACTCGGCCCGCGGCCCCGGGTCCATGTCCGGCCCGCAAAACTGGAGCGTCCAGCCGGGGAAGATCTCCTCCAATTGAGCCTGCCATTGGGCGGCCCGGCCGGCGGCGGTGATCTGTTGCATCTCTTCGGCGGTAAAACGGCTTCCGGCGATCGGACCGGGTTCCCAACTCCGCTCCAGGTCGCTGGGCACGGGGGGCCGGACCGGGATGACCAGCACCTCTTGACCTTCCGCATCCCGTTCGATCCGCCCGCCCGACCGCTGGACGGCCTGCCGCACCAGTCGCTCGCAAACTTCGATCAACCGCGGGAAGGTGTATTCCGTGTGGCTGAATTTGCCTTCGGGATCCAGACCCGATACGAATCGCTCCGGCAGTCCGGCACGACCAACCGTGGTGAACAGAACGCCCGCCGCATTCGACGGATTGCAGTCGGAATCCTGGCCGCAACGAGTCGCGATGATGATCGTTTGGTCCAGATCGCCCTGCCCGTACAGTAGACCGATCAGAATGTAGGCGCCGTTCAATTTTGCGTCGATGCTGAAATCACCCACTCCTCCCGGCCGGCTGCAGAGTCCGTGCGTATAGCGCGGGTCCCCGTGCTACTTCTCCTCGACCAACTCCCAGGTCCGCTTCCAATCCTCCGGATGCTTGTGATGCCACTGGACCACATCGCGAACCATTTCCGCATACTGGCTGCCCGCCGGGATACATTGCAGGCCGGCCTCGATCAACCGCAGCGGATCGTCTTCGAAGAAGGCTTCGGCATACATCCCGCCGACAAACTGGCCCGCGTAAAGGCCGTCCCCATAATTCATCAGGCGCCCGAATTTCTCGCCCAATTCGATCACCAGTTGCGGCATTCCGGGCGCGATCAAGCCGGCGAAATCCGCTTCGATCTGGTAGTCGATATCGTCGGCATGGCGGTTGAAGTGCGGGTGGCCGCTGTCGGGCGGCGCGATGCCGGCGCGGAGATTCTCCCGAGCCGCGTGGTTGGCATGCCACAAGGGATACCTGCTGTTGGCAAAATCGATCCCGGCCTGGCGGATACAGACGTCCCAACCGTGCTGTTCCAGCGTGCGGAGGAATGTCATTTCGACGTAAAGATCATCCTGATGGAACTGGTTGATCATCTCCGGTTCCCAGGTGGGGACCTGGTCGGCAGGGATGATTTCCCCCCGCCAACGGAATTCCGTCGGCCCGCCAATGGCCACACCGGCCATCTGGCCCAGCCAGCCCGCTTCCATTCGGTCCAAGTACTCCCGCATCGGAAGCCGGCGGAAGGTGGCGCCGCCCTCCGTTTCCTCCGATACGCCCCCGCCAACCCGAACCGGACTCAACAACAGCAGAACAAGCCCCACGCCCCACATCACACGACTCATGACGGTTCTCCTTAGAAGACCCCACAGACACACCCCGGTTCCCATCAGCTTACGGTTCACTACGCAAATCGGCGCAAACTAGCGCGACGTCGTTCCGGTTGAAAACATGCCCGTAGGCAAAGGCGGGATGCGACCAGGTGACCCCGTCGCGCCGCCGCAACTGATCGGTGGTGGGCTCCAGCAATTGGGCTCGACTGAACTCCTCGAACCCCTCCGGAGTCAATCGAACCAAAATCAACTCGCCCCGCTCATTGAAAAACCAAGTTCGTTCGCCCTGGCGGACCAGGTGGACGGTGGCCCGGCGGTTTTGGGGGACCGCGCTGCGATCCTCCCACACCTGAAGCCCCGTGATCAGGTCCAGACAGCGGAGCATGCCGTCGCCGTCGGCGCCGTAGATGTAGTCGCCGTCAATGTAGGGCGTCGAGTTCAAACTCAGCAGGAGCGAACCCGTGTGGGCGTCGGAGAGCAACAGCAGGTCGCCAGCCACCACCGGTGTCGCGATGGCGATCGGCCAGCGCTCCCAAGGATGCGCATACGACCACAGCACCTCGCCCGATTCGGGCACCAACCCCACCACTTGACCTGCGGTCCGGCAAATCACGACCCGCCGACCCGCCTGATCGACAGCGGTCGGAGCGCAGTAACTGGCCCCATCGTCGACGGCCGTCCATCGTGGTTCGCCCGTCCGCTTGTCCATCCCCACCACACAGGCCCCGTCCTCTCCGCCAATCTGCACGTTCAGCAGGTCGCC
>SLEY01000081.1 GCA_007124535.1 Planctomycetaceae bacterium | reverse complement strand
TGAAAGGCAGGGGCAATGTCGGTCTTGATTCGCACCGAGGGCCGTTTGGCTTCGACGAAGAACTTCCGTACCCCGCCGATTCGGAAAGAGTAATCGGGCGCCTTGGTCGACGCTCCGATCTTCAGCGAGTCTTCGTGAACCACCTCCTTGTACGCTTCCGCGTGCCCTTGGCGATTACCGACGTCCCATCCCAGCAACTCGAACATCGGGTCGATAAACTGCAACCGCAGGGCCGTTTCGTTGAATTCCGGGGACAAGTACGTTTCCCGGTTGTCGCGAAACTGTTCGACCAACCGGATTACGCCATCGGGAGCAGCCATCACAACCTCTGGATTCGTAGGCCGGGCTATGCCATCGGATGGCATGAATACCGGACAGCAAAGACGGTTCGATCAGAGCATGGCGGTGAACGGACCGCTGGTCAAGCTCTTGTGGGGTCTTGGCATGGGCTGACTGTCCCCGGCTGGGGAGGTTGGATTGGCACTACGGTCGTAGCCGTTCGACCTTGGCCCAGGCCTGCTTGCCCACTTCCACTTGGGCGAGGATGCGTTGCCGTGGTTGTGGGCGGGATGCTCCCCCGGCCAGGGTCTGCCAATACCTGGAAGCCGCCCCCGCCGCGAAAAACATTCCCAAATTCCGCCCCGACCCGCTCGCAATGCCCCCTCGTTCGAGGTGCATGCCTGTCACAGGTGTCGCGATGGTCGCGACGCCGCCCCGAACCCCCCCAAAAAAATGAGAGGGAACGACAGATGGCGATCAGAAAAACCACCCCGAAGAAGGCCCCGAAGGCCAGCGCGCCCAAGGCCAGGACCACCAGGGCGAAGAGGGCCACGGCGACCAAGGCCAAGGCACCGCAGGCCCCGGCGAAGAAGCCCCGAACCACCGAGGCCCCGGCCGCCAAGAAGCTCTCGCAGTTCCAGGCGGCGATCCGGGTGCTGGCGGAAACGGGCGAACCGATGACCTGCCGGGCGATGGTCGAGGCCATGACGAAACCGCCGACCGAAGGTCTCCTGCGATAGGGGAGACCTTCGGTCGGCCGAGTGGCTCGGTCAGAGACCGGCCACATCGCTGCGGGTGGATCATTTCCTGCGGGTTCCTGACTGGGAACACCGGGAGGCGCAGCGAGCAGCTTCCGGGCTTGGGGGCCTGGCCATTGTGTTCTCGGCGCTAGCCTCCGGGCGGAGCCAAGCCGCCGCCGAGCAGCAGGCCCTCGATCTGCACGCGGCGGACCCGGGCCGCGCGCCGAGCTTCCACATACGCCAGATGCGTGCGGAAGTAGGTCTGCTGGACGCCGAGCAGTTCCAGATAATCGAGTTCGCCCTGCTCGTAGCCGCGGCGGACCAGTTCCAGCGCGTCGCTGGCGTCGGGCAGGATCGCTTCCCGGTAGTGCTTGACCGTCTCCCGAGCGTTCAGATAATCGCGGAACTCCCCGGCCAGCCGGTTTTGCAGGGCCAGTTCGACGCGTCGCAGTTCTTGGCGCGCCGCGGCCAATTCGGCCTCCGCCCGGCGGATGTTCCCTTGGTTGCGATCGAACAATTGCAAGGGAACCGCCACACCGACTTGCGCGATCGTCTCGTTCGCCGCGAAAGCATACGCCACGCCCCCACCCAGCTCGACATCAGGAACTCGCCCCGCACACGCGCGCCCCCAGGCCGCTTCCGCACGGTCCAATTCCGCCTCGGCTCGCCGCAATTCGGGGCTCTCGGCCAGCAGCCGGCGGCGGGCTGACTCCCAATCCCCGGCGGCCGATTCGACGTCCGCCGGATCGACGATCGGAACCGGCGGCAGATCGGGCTCGCCCACCACCGCCGCCAAACCCCGCCACGCCGCCGCCAGGGCATGCTGAGCTTGCTCCCGAGCCAGCCGCCCCTGGTTCGCTTCGATGCGCGCTCGCAATACGTCCAACCGGCTGACCTCGCCCGCCCCGTGCAACCGCTCCGCCCACACCAGCACCTCTTCGGCCACCTGGAACAGCTGGTGGGACAATTCCACGGTTTGCCGGGCAGCAATCACCCCGTAGGCGGCCGCCCGCACGTCGTTGCCCACCCGCAGACGCTGCATCGACCATTCGTGCTCCGCCGCGCCGATTTCCGCAGCCACGACCGAACGATTCCAACGGAGTTTGCCAGCCGTCACAATTCGCTGCTCGACCGCAATCCCCTGCTTTCCGGCACGCCCGCCACTGCCGATCTCGCTGCCCACATAGCCGACCCGCGGGTTCGGGTACAGCCCGGCCTGCTGGTACTTGCCGCGCAGAGCACGAACTCGCTCGGCAGCCTGCGCGACCGTGGGGTTCTGCTGCCAAGCCAGCTGTTCCAGTTGTGCGACGGTGAGCGGCGGAGCGAGGGCGGGATCGGCCGCCATCTCGAACCGATCCGCCGCGACCATAACCCCGGGCTCTCTGCCCCGACCGTTCGGATGAGGCAACCGGTCGGCACGCAACCCTCCCGCCCCGATCGCGAAGATCAGGATCGCCGTCGCGCACCCCGTCGCCTTTCCGCAAGATCGCGGAGTTCCCGGCATAATCTCCCCAAGAACCAATTCCCAGGATGGACCGACTGGATTCCCCGACCGGCGAAGACCCCGGTCGCCCGGCTTGCCAGCAGGCCAAAAAACCACCACCGATCCTTATCGGTCGCCGAAGAACGTCCGATTGAGCCAACCCGGAGGATTATTCTTGTTGTACCGGCCGTCATCGGGTTCGCAGTGGTTCCTCCGACGCGGGATCGATCACCAATTGCCAAGGCGGCTGGCCGGTGCCCGTGTCCCAGGTCAAGTGCCAGACGTCCTCGTCCCCCACCCGTTCCAGCTGGGGCGGATGCTCGAGATGACCGTCC
>SLEY01000027.1 GCA_007124535.1 Planctomycetaceae bacterium | reverse complement strand
CATCGCTACGGGTAGATCATTTCCTGCGGGTTGCCTTATTGTAACGAAAACCGCCTGCCGGGCGCCCACCGGGCTTCGATCGCCAGCAAATGCCGCTTGGTCGCCAAGCCGCCGGGAGCGGAAAACCCCCCAAGTTTGTTCCCAGCGCCAATCACGCGATGGCAGGGGATCAGGATTGGCAGGGGATTGCGGGCCAAGGCGTTACCGACGGCTCGGGCCGCGGAAGGGGTCCCGAGTTTGGCGGCCAGCTGGGCGTAACGGACCGTCTGGCCGTAGGGGATCTGCCGGCAGGCGAGCAACACGGATTGTTGGAACGGGGTCAGGTGGTCGAATGCCAGGGGCAGATCGCGAAAATCGTCGGGATGTCCGGCCGCGTAAGCTTGCAGTCGCGCGGCGACACCGCGGGCAGGCTCCTGGTTGGCCGGCGGTTCGGGGGCACGTGTTGGGTCCGTCGGGGTGAGTGCCGCGCATGCTGACTGCGGGTCGGGGTGGGCCAGGGTCAGGACCGCCACTCGCTGCCCCCACCATTCCAGGGCCATCCATCCGAGCGGCGGACAGAACACCACTTGCCGAGTACGTGGGGTTGGCCGCGGAGCTGCAGCGGGCCTTGACGTCATGGTCGTTGCCGGAGCGAGTCGGATTCTGGGAGTTTTGAAACGATGCCCCGTACGATAGCCATCTCGGTGGTTCGCAGCAATCCGGGGTTGTGAAAACGGGGAGGCATGGGAACGGATTGGGGGAGGGATTCGACGCGACGCGCATGCGGGCCTACAATGAGGCACCGGGGTAAACTGAACCGATTCCGCGGTTTGCAACCGGTGGTGGCCATCGAAGTGGCCGTTGGTGGCGTTCGTTTGGGCGTAGACGGTTGCTGGCGAGGCCGATACCTTATTTGTTCGTACTTGCGTTGATCGCCACCCTCGGGCAACGTCCCACATGAAATCCATGTTCTTCGCGCGCCGCGCATTGGTCATCTTGTGCATTGTTTTCTTTTTGGCGCCCTTCGCGCTGCGCGGCGCCCGGATGTCCTTGCTGCGGTTGCAGAACAACGTCAAGGACTGGCTGCCCTCCGACTTTCCGGAAACGGAGGATTTAGAGTGGTTCGGCCGCCACTTCATGGGGGAGCAGTTCCTTATTGTCACTTGGCCGGGGGCTTCGGAAGATGACCCGCGTTTTCATGAATTGACGGAGAAACTCCGTTATGAAGTGGCCCAACCCCCACCCGGCACGACGGAACAGCTGGATCCGTCTGAGGAGCGATTGCTTCGTCAAAAGCCGTTCGAGGAACTGACCGATTTGGAACGCGGGCAACTGGAACGCTGGCGAGCCCGCGAGATTGGCGACCAGCTCGGACTGGCTCTTCTGGGCGATGAATATCTGGACTGGGGAGACCGAAACGAGAAATGGCTGCGGGGATTCGATGACGTCTGGTACTTCCTGACGCCCGACGGGGAGCTGTACCGCTGGCTAGGTCGCAGCAACATGATGGGGTGGATTAAGCGTTCCGTGCAGCGTCATGTTTTGGGCGACCGTTCGATTGAGGGCGAGTTGGTCACGGTGGTGGGTCGGCCGGCGACGTTTGCGGAGCCCAACGAGTTTTACGAGGATCCGCGGAAGGTCAGTGCGCGGTTGTTTGGGTCGATCACTTCCGGTCCCGAGTTATTGGAGCAGTTGGCTTCGAAAGACGGGCCGTTGTGGCCGCGGGGTGTGGACGAGGCCTTTGCGGCCGAGGAGGCTCGGGCCGAAGCGTTGGAACGTCTGCGGGGGACGCTGTTCGGTCCGGACGGGCGGCAAACCGCGTTGCTGTTGACCTTGAGCGAAGCGGGTCAGCGGGATTTGAAGCGCGCGATTGGGCGTCCCGTGCTGGGTCGGCCGCGGGGACGGTTGCTCGAGTTGGCGACCGGTCAGGTGGGGATTCCGGCCGAGGATCTGAAACTGGGCGGACCGCCGGTGGACAACGTGGCGATTGACGAGGAGGGCACGATCACGCTGGCTCGGCTGGTCGGCTTCTCGGCGCTGGTCGGTCTGGTGCTGGCGATGGTCTGTTTCCGTAGCGTGAAGATCACCCTGATGATCTTCTTTGTCGGGGGCGTCAGTGCGATCGCCAGTCTGGGGCTTGTCTGGTGGACGGGGGGAACCCTGGATGCGATTGTGATGTCGATGCCGTCGCTGGTCTATGTGCTGGGGTTATCCGGCGCGGTGCACATAATCAATTACTACCGGGACGCGGTGGAGGAGCAGGGTTTATCGGGTGCGGCGGGCCGGGCCTTGTCTCATGGCTGGAAACCCTGTTCGCTGGCCGCCTTGACGACGTCCTTGGGGCTGATGTCCTTGCATACCAGCAACATCCTGCCGATTCGCAACTTTGGTTTGTATTCGGCATTGGGGGTGTTGGCGACGCTGACGATCCTGTTTACTTTTCTGCCGAGTGCTCTGGAGATTTGGACACCCCGCTTGCGGATTCGGCGTCAGTCGGACGGGCGGGTGCTGCGGGGCGGTTTTCAGCAGAAGTTGCGTAGCTTCTGGGAGAGCATTGGGCGGTTCGTCGTTGCCCGCTACGGTTGGGTCACTTGCGGAGCGCTGTTGATTTTCGTGATCGGCATGTTGGGTTTGCCCAAGCTGAATACCAGTGTCCATCTGATCAAGATGTTCGATGCCAACTCGAAGATCATTCGGGATTACGCTTGGTTGGAGGAGAATCTGGGCAAGTTGGTGCCGATGGAGGTCGTATTGCGGGTTCAACCTGCCTTGATGCGGCCGGTGGTCCAGTCGGCGGAGGAGTTGCCGGAATCCTCGCCCCGGATGGTTCCGGCGGCGATGCCCGATTCGGCTCCGCCCGTGACGGCGGCGGCGGGGCGGGTGGCGGCCCCGGAACCGGTGGACTCGCGATTCCAGTTGAATTTTTTGGAGCGGATGGAGCTGACCGCCCGGGTGCAGGAGGTCTTGGAGACGACCTTTGGCCGCGAGGGCCAGGGGATTGTCGGCCGCGGCATGTCCGCGCCGACCTTTGCTCCCCCGCTTCCTCCCCCGGGGTTCAGCGGTCCCACGTTGCGCAATCCGGTGCGGTCGGTGACCAATCGGCACTTGGAAGAGCATCGTGCGGAATACCTGGAATCGGATTACCTGCGCCTCGATCGCGAGGCGCCGTACACGGACAGCGAACTGTGGCGGATCAGTTTGCGTCTGGGCTCGCTGATGGACATCGATTATGGTCTGTTTGTGGCCGAGTTGAAGCGGGCGGTGGAGCCCGTGCTGCTGGCTTACGAGTTGCGTACGGAAATCCTTCAGGCGGTGGATCAGCAGCGGGACGGTCGGGGGATGGTGCGGGCCCGCGTGGCCTATTTGGGATTTCCGCAGGACGAGGCAACTTCCGAGGGGGCGAAGGAACCGCCTGAACAGGCGATTCCCCAGACGCGGATTTTCGCGGAGACGTTACGGGACCTGTTGTTGACGGCCGGGGCTCAGAACGTGGTGAATCCGCGGCCCACCGAGCCGGATCCCGACTTCTACCGATCCGAACGATGGAAGAAGGCGCTGGCCGTCTTCGACTGTGTGGTGCTGGTCCAGGACCATCCGGAATACGATCTGGATTTCCTTCGAGAGCACGCGGGGTTGGTCATTGACGCGCGGGACCACCGGTTCGACCCGGACGATCCGTCGGCCCAACCGGCTGTGGACCGCGACGCGCTGGTGCATGCCGTCTATACGGGGGTGGTTCCCATTGTCTACAAGGCTCAGCGGACGCTGCTGACCAGCTTGGTCGACAGCATTGGTTGGGCGTTTTTGATGATCGCCTTGGTGATGATGATCGTGCTCCGCCGCGGTCCGTTGCGTTGGTGCAATCTGCTAAACATTCGAGCCGGATTGATTTCGATGGCGCCGAATGTGTTTCCCATCATGTTGATTTTTGGTTTCATGGGCCACGCGCATGTGTTGATCGACATCGGCACGATGATGACGGCCAGTGTGGCGATGGGCGTGGCCGTGGACGACACGATCCATTTTTTGACATGGTTTCGTGACGGGTATGCGTCCGGTTTGTCGCGTTCGCAGGCGGTGTTGTACGCGTATCAGCGATGTGCGGCGGCGATGACCCAGACCACGTTGATCGGTGGTTTGGGTTTGGCGGTGTTTGCGTTCAGCACGTTCACGCCGACCCAGTATTTCGGGGTCATGATGTTGGCGTTGTTGGTAGCCGCTTTGGTGGGCGACCTGATCTTCCTGCCGGCCCTATTGGCGGGGCCGTTGGGGCGTTATTTTTGTCCAGAACGGAGCGAAGGCGGCACCGCGGAATGGTCTTGCCCGCCGTGCGAGCAGTCGGTGTCGGACTCGGGGTCGCCGCATTTCGGCCAGACCCGGTCCGCTTTCAGCCTGCGCCGTCATGACGCGCCGCACCGCCGTTGGACGGCGTCGTAGCGATTACCACGAAGTTCGACCGCAACGATTGGATTCCCGTGAACCACGAAACACCGCCGACCGCCAACGTTTCGGAACGGGACCGCGCGACGGCGTCGCGCTGGGGCGACCGGGTCCCCGGACCTTGGGCTACGGCGATCATTGGGGTTTGTTTGCTGGCCATGGTGGGGATGTATCCTATCGGTTTGCGTTGGGACCGCAGTCGTGCCGATTTGAATGTCGCCCTGTTGGTATTGGCTTTGATTCTCGGGATCACTTTGGTGGTCTGGTTCTTGTTTCGCAGCCGTTATTCGGTGCGTCTTCGGGTCGGGGTGGCCATCTTCTTGTTGGTTTCGGGAGGATTGCTTCCGGCCCTGTTCCGGATTGACCGGGTCAGTGGCGATTTGGTGCCGCGTCTGGCTTTCCGATGGCAACCGGCGCGCGACCGTGTGTTGGGGAGCCACGGGGACGTATTTTCGGTGGCGGATTTACGTACGACGACTGCCGAAGACTCGCCCGAATTTCTGGGTCCGCAACGGCGAAATCGTTGGCCCGAGCGATTGCTGGCTACGGATTGGGAGGAGCATCCCCCCCGCAAGTTATGGGAAATGCCGATCGGCGCCGGCTGGTCCGGATTCTCGGTCGTCAATGGTTATGCGGTGACGATGGAGCAGCGGGGTGACGACGAGTTGGTCACCTGTTTGGACGTGGCGACGGGCGAGGTCCAGTGGTATCACGCGGTTCGAACGCGTCATGAGACGGTTTTGGGTGGCGTGGGGCCCCGCGGCACGCCCACAATTCATGAAGGCCGTGTCTATGCTTTGGGGGCCACGGGAATCCTCCGCTGTTTGGATGGCGAGACGGGGGAGGAAATCTGGAGCGACAATATCCAGGAGCGGTTGGGGCTGGACCCCCAATCGGATCGGATCGGTTTGCCGTGGGGACGATCCGCTTCGCCGCTGATCGTCGGCGAATTGGTCGTGGTGCCTTGGGGTGGTCCGGGCCCGGGGCCGTATGTCTCGTTAGCAGCTTACGATCGGGAGAACGGTCAAGTCGCCTGGACGGGAGGCGAGCATCAGGCCAGTTACGCTTCGCCCGTGCTCGCCGCCTTGGCCGATCGGCTCCAGATCCTGAGTGTCAACCAAAACTATCTGACCAGTCACTGCCCGGAATCGGGGGCCCTTCTTTGGCAGCATCCCTGGCCCGGAATGAGCGCTTCGAATGTGAATGCCAGCAATCCCATGCCTCTGGCGCAAGATCGGGTGCTGTTGTCCAAGGGCTATGGCGGGGGCGCCCAGGTTATCCAGGTAACCTGCAAGGGTGGGGATGATTGGCGGGTCGAGCCGATTTGGGCCAATCACCGGGTCCTTCAAACCAAGTACACGAACGTTGTCATTCGCGGTGACTTTGCCTATGGTCTATCAGACGGAATCCTCGAGTGCGTTCGGCTTTGTGATGGCCGGAGGCAATGGAAAGGAGGCCGTTACGGTCAAGGCCAACTGCTCGGCGTGGGCGACGCCTTGCTGGTGCAGGCGGAATCGGGAGATGTGGCGCTGGTCGCCGCCATCCCGGATCGGCATCAGGAACTGGGCCGTTTTTCGGCGCTGTCCGGAATCACCTGGAATCAACCGAGCTTGTACGGCAATCGGTTGCTGGTTCGCAACGCCGAGCGGGCCGCTTGTTACGAGTTGGCGCTACGGGATGACGGAGCTTGATCTTGCCCCGCGTGCCGATTCGGTTTAGGATTGACAAGCGATTGGTGCGACTTGACCAAAACGTCGAACCGAAAAAACTTTTTCTTCGTGATTACGAGGTTGGCATGCGATTCTTACCCAGCCCGCTAGTGCGGGCCCGCCGTTCCGGTGTGCTTCTGGTCCTGATCCTCGGTGCGGTCATGACCGCCGGTGTCTGGTCGATGGTACCGGCAAGTCTCGTGGCGCCGCGGCCGCATGATCGTCACGTGACCACGATTGTGACGGAATTGCTGCGAAATCAGCACATTTCCAAACAGCCGTTGGACGAGGAAATCACGTCGCGGGGTTTGGTATCGTTCTTGGAATCGCTTGACCCCCGCAAGATGTATTTCAACCAGTCGGACATCGACGAATTCTTGGGGGAAAAGGATTCGCTGTTGGAGAAGCTGCTGGACAAGAAAGACATCAGTTTGGCTTACTCGATTTTCTCGCGTTTCTTGACGCGGGTGGACGAGCGTGGTCGGCTGATCGAGGAGTTGCTGGACGAGGAATTCGATTTCACGGGTGACGAGTATCTGGTGATCGACCCGGACGCGGCCGCGTATCCGCGGAACGCCGAGGAGGCGAGAGCGCGATGGCGGCGCCGGATCATGTACGACTTGTTGGTGTTGAAAGGCAACGATACGGAGGAGGAGGACCCACGGGAGCGGTTACGCCGCCGTTACACCAGTTTCGCCCGCCGCATGCATCAGACGGACGCGGACGAGTTGCTGGAGATGTATTTGACGGCGTTCACCAGCAGTTACGACCCCCACACGACGTACATGTCGCCCAGTTCGCTGGAGAATTTCCGCATCATGATGCGGTTGAACTTGGAGGGCATCGGTGCGGCGCTGCAGTTCGAGGACGGGTACACGAAAGTATCCAAGGTCATTCCGGGGGGCGCCGCGGACGAACATGGCAAGCTGCGGCCCGAAGATCGCATCATCAGTGTGGGCCAAGGCCGCGATGGCGAGATGGTCGATGTGGTCGACATGAAGTTGAATGATGTGGTCAATAAGATTCGCGGACCGGCGGGCACGGTGGTCCGCTTGGGGGTGATAACGGCCGGATCGACGGAGACGCAGATTTACGAGATCGTGCGGGCCGAGGTCGAATTGAAGGACAGCGAAGCGCGTGCGGAGGTGCTCCGGGTCGGTCCGGAAGAGGAGCCGTCGGCCCAGCTGAATGTGGGCGTCATTTCGTTGCCCAGTTTCTACATGGACATGGAGGGTGCGAAGAACGGCGGCAACGAGTTCAAGAGCACGACGCGCGATGTGCGCAGGATTTTGGCGGATTTCACTCAGCAAGACGTGGACACGGTGGTTCTGGATCTTCGCCGCAATGGCGGAGGCAGTTTGACCGAAGCGATCAACCTGACCGGACTGTTCATCGAAGGCGGGCCGGTGGTCCAGGTCAAAGGCTCGAACCAGGACGTGCAGGTCTATGAAGCTGGGGAGACCGAAATGGCCTGGAAGGGGCCACTGGTGGTGCTGACCAGTAAGTTCAGCGCCAGCGCCAGCGAAATCCTGGCGGGCGCGATTCAGGATTACCAGCGCGGGCTGATCGTGGGTGATTCGGCCACGCATGGCAAGGGGACGGTACAGAGCCTGCTGGATTTGGGGGCCCAATTGTTCCGGATCCCGAATCCGCCTAATTTGGGCGCTTTGAAGATCACCATGCAGCAGTTTTATCGTCCCAACGGCGAGAGCACACAGAAGCGGGGTGTTTTGGCGGATATCGTGCTGCCCTCCATCACCGATCACATGGACATCAGCGAGGGCGATTTGGATTATGCGATGGAGTTTGACAAGATCGATCCCGCGCGGCACGACCGGTTCCATATGGTCTCGTCGGAGATGATTGAGGAGTTGTCGAGGCGTTCGCAGTCCCGTCGCGGGGAGTCGGAAGAGTTTGCCCGCCTGAAGCGGAACATCGAACGATACGTCGAGCAACGGGCGGCCAAGCGGATTTCGCTGAATGAAGAGGAATTCCGTGCCCGCCGCGCCGAACTGGATGCGGACCGCGAGGAAGAGCGGCAATTCGAAGACCAGCGCGAGTCGGATGATGTGGTCGTCGAACGAGATTATTATTTCGACGAGGTCTTGAAGATCGCGGAAGATTACACCCGCATGCTGCAGCAGCAACGGTTGGCTCAATCTCGCTGAGACGGGCGGAGATGCGGTTTTTTTCGTGGGGGTCATGAGACCATCTCATGGCCCCCGTTTTTTTGTTGTCACCCCCCGTGCCCTGGAGACCCGAATCGTGATCACTCGATTTCCGGTTGCCCTGATGGCCTGTCTGGCCTTGGTCGCCCTGCCTGCCCCTGCCGAAGAGCCGGTGGATCGACCGAATGTGTTGTTCATTGCGATCGACGATCTGAATGATTGGGTCGGATGCATGGGGCATCCGCACGCCCACACACCGCACATTGACCGTTTGGCCGAGCGGGGGACGTTGTTCTTGAATGCTCATGTCCAAGGTGTGTTGTGCAATCCGTCGCGAGCCAGTGTGATGCTCGGCTTGCGTCCCACGACGACCGGCATCTACGGCTTGGCGCCCTGGTTCCGCGATGTGGAGTGTTGGCAGGATCGGGTCGCCCTGCCACAGCACTTCCGAGATCATGGTTATCGGACCTTTACGGCCGGCAAGGTATACCACGGTGGGGCTGGGGGGCCCCGGCGACGTCTTCAGGAATTCGATGTCTGGGGCCCGCCGGGCGGTATTGGCGTGCGGCCTGAAGAAAAACTGATCCCGCCGACACCGATGGGCAATCACCCGTTGATGGACTGGGGTGTCTTCCCCCATGATGACGAAGACAAGCAGGATTACATCGTCGCCAGCTGGGCGATTGAGCAACTGCAGAACATGCCCGAGGGCCAGCCGTTCTTTCTGGCCGCCGGGTTCTTCCTTCCGCACGTGCCCTGTTATGCGACCCAGCCCTGGTTCGATCTGTATCCGGACGATGAGCGGTTGCTGCCGCCGATTCGGGAAGACGACCGGGAAAACACCCCCCGTTTTTCCTGGTACCTCCATTGGCGTTTGCCGGAACCCCGTCTGCGATGGGTGCGGGAGAACGATCAGTGGTTGAATCTGGTGCGTTCCTATTTGGCCTGTACCAGCTTTATCGATGCCCAGATTGGACGGTTGATGGATGCGTTGGAGGAAACCGGTCACGCCGACAACACGATTGTTGTGTTGTGGAGCGATCACGGCTACCATTTGGGGGAAAAGGCGATCACGGGCAAGAACACGTTGTGGGAGCGTTCCACGCGGGTGCCGCTGGTCTTCGCCGGACCGGGCGTAACGCAGGGCGGTCGTTGCGAACGGCCGGTTGAACTGCTGGATATCTATCCGACGCTGATCGAGTTATGTGGTCTGACACCTCGGGACGATCTGGAGGGTCGCAGCCTGACACCGTTATTGGAGGATGACCAAGCTCCGCGTGCCTGGCCCGCCATCACCTCGCACAATCAGGGAAACCACGCCGTGCGTTCCGAGCGTTGGCGTTACATCCGGTATGCCGACGGCAGCGAGGAGTTGTACGACATGCAGGAAGACCCCCACGAGTGGGTCAATCTGGCGAAGGATCCCGATCCGCGGTGGCAGTCGGTGATCCGGGAGCATCGTCACTGGTTGCCGGAGATTGATCGGCCGCCGGCGCCTGGCAGTGCCCACCGTGTCCTGACCTACGATCCCGAAACGGACACGGCGGTTTGGGAAGGTCGCACCATCCGCCGCGACGACCCGATCCCCGAGTAAGTCCGGGGCTGGAGCGACTGGCCTTACTTCCAGGCGAAGGGTTGTCCGGTCAGCCGATCGTGCGCTTCGATGTACTTGGCGCGCGTCTGGCGGACAATATCCTCGGGCAGTTCGGGAGGCGTGCTGTTGCGATCCCACTGGGTGGTAACCAAGTAATCTCGGACGAACTGTTTATCGAACGAGGCTTGGTTACCCCCCGGCTTGTATTGGTCGGCGGGCCAGAAGCGTGAGCTGTCGGGTGTCAGGACTTCGTCGATCAGGACCAAGCGGCCGTTGAACCAACCCCATTCGAATTTGGTATCGGCGATGATGATGCCTTCGCGCAGGGCCTGTTCCGCCCCACTGCGGTAGAGGTCCACACTACGTTGGGCGAGTTCCTGCGCGGTTTCAGCGCCGATGATCTGCACCATCTGGTCAAACGAGATGTTGATGTCGTGGCCGGTTTCTTCCTTGGTCGCCGGAGTGAAGATGGGCGGATCCAGTTGGGCCCCTTGCTGCAGTCCCGCGGGTAGCGGGACTCCACAAACGCACCCATTCTGCTGGTACTCTTTCCACCCCGAGCCATCCAGGTAGCCCCGCACCACACATTCGATCGGGACCACCTCGCACTTGCGAACCACCATGCTGCGGCCTTCGAGCGACTCGCGATCCGTTCCCGAGGGAAGGTCCACTTCATCCAGATTCAGGGACAGCAAGTGGTTATCCGTATCCAACCGGGCGAACCAAAAGGCACTGATCTGGGTCAGTACTCGGCCTTTGTCCGGAATCGGCGTGGGCAGCACCCAATCGAAGGCGCTGATGCGATCGGTGCTGATCAGCAACAAGCGATCGCCCAAGTCATAGATATCGCGAACTTTTCCCCGTCGCACGGGGATACCTGCCAGCGAGGTTTCGGTAACGGCTGATGGCATAGAAAAACCTTTCTTTGACGGATTT
>SLEY01000703.1 GCA_007124535.1 Planctomycetaceae bacterium | reverse complement strand
TGGCCGACGGGCGCATCGTGACCGCGGGCAACCTCGGCCGCCACACCGTGGTCACGGCCATGAATACCCGCGGCGAGATCCTCTGGCAGACCCCCAACGGGCCGGCTTGGACCGGCAGCTACCCCGGTACCCGTGGAACACCGACCATCGACGGTGATCGCATTTATCACCAGAACCCCACCGGCGATATGATTTGCCTCCGCGCCCACGACGGTCAGAAACTGTGGACCGTCAACGTGCTCGAACGCTTCGGCAGCCGCAACATCCGATGGGCGCTGGCCGAATCCCTTCTGATCGACGGCCCGCACGTCATCAGCACGCCCGGCGGACCCAACACGGCGGTCGTGGCGCTCGACAAAATGACGGGAGAAACCGTCTGGCAATCGGAATCGGCCGACGGGGACCTGGCCGGCTATGCCTCGCCCTCGCTGATCGAATACCAAGGCCGACGGCTGATCCTGACGATGACCGCCGGGGCGTTCATCTGCGTCGACGCCGACACCGGCCGGCTCCACGGGCGCTGGCCGCACCGAGCCTCGTATGACATCAACGTGCTGAAACCGATCTTCCATCAAGGCCGCGTGTTCATCAGCTCCGGCTACCGCACCGGCTCGCGCATGCTGCAACTGCACGTCGACGGCCAGGAGGTCACCGCCGAGGAGGTCTGGACCCATCGCGAGTTCGACAACCACCACGACGGGGTGCTGCTGGTCGACGGCTATCTCTACGGTTCGAACCACCGCGGCACGTGGTTCTGCCTGGACTGGGACACCGGGACGGTGCAACACCGGGCCCCGGGCATCGGCAAGGGCTCGCTCACCTACGCCGACGGGCTGCTGTTCATGGTCAACGAGCGGTCGCAAGTGGGATTGGCCGAGTGCACGCCGCAGGGGCATCGACTGGTCGGCGAATTTCGCCTGCCGGACCGCGGCGACGGGCCGAGTTGGGCCCATCCGGTCGTCTGCGGCGGCCGGCTGTACATCCGGCATGACGAGTACTTGTACTGCTACGACGTGTCGCAACGGAGTCGGCAAGCAGGCTCTCGTTTGTAGGCGTGTCGGCGGCGGTTCTGCCGACATCGGGGTTTGTCTGCTGGGATCGGGAGGCTTCACGACGCGTGCTGCGTGCCGGCCAACCGGACGCCCCCTGCGCCCACGGGGGCTTCGCGCGCCGCCAACGCGAGAACAGTTGACTGGCAAGCCCGAATACGTCAAGCTGAAGGCTGGCAATGTTGTGCGGCCTGGGCGATGGCATGGGCCACGTTATCCGTGGGTCGCATATTGCGTCCGTTGCAACGGGCAGCCTCGCGGCACTGCTCAACCGCTCGACGCTATCGCCCGAACAATAACGAAATGAAAGGGGTTCCGTATGAGCAGCACGATCGAGGCCCCCCAGGAATGGGTTGAAACGGTGGGTGACTTGCGGTTGCCCCCCAGGGCCGACCAAAAACTGCAGGTGCTTATGGACCGCAACAACGAAGGGCTCTTGACCGAAGCCGAACGTGAGGAGCTGGAATCCCTCGTGGAGCTGAGTGAGCGTCTGGCATTGGTGCGCGCCAAAGCGTTGCATTTGCTCGGACGAAAGGTCCCATGACAGTCCCGCGGGCGATTGAGCTGGAAGTGGCAAGGCGGGCTGAGCAGCGATGCGAATACTGCCGCATGCATCAGGCATTGCACGGTGCAACATTTCACGTCGAGCACATCATTCCGCGTTCCCGCAACGGTTCAACGCAGCTCGACAATCTGTTCGGACTGTTTCCACCGGAGCAGCTGACCGGCTAGAGGTTCACGGGCGGTGGCGGCCGGCCACCCGCCCGGAATCGCCCCTTCGATAGGGTATGGGGTGGCTGATTCGACCGACTTGACCGGGACCGGCTGATTGCCGAAGCTGGAATGATCTCCGGACATAACCGAGTTTCCCTGTTGATTAAGGAATCCTACGATGCGTGACCTTTCCCGCCGCCAATTCGTTTTGGCTTCGCTGACCGTCCTGTCGCTGCCGCGCGGTGTTCGAGGCGCCCCGGGCGCGCCCTTGCGTTTCGGCATGCTGACCGATACGCACTATGCCGACTACGCGTCCCGCGGGAATCGCCATTATCGCGAGTCGCTGGCCAAGATGCGTGAATGCGTGGACAGCATGGTCGAACAGGGGGTGGCCTTCCTGGTCGAACTGGGTGACTTCAACGACGGTGCGGCGAAACCGCCGGTGGAGGATGCGTTGCACTATTTGGGCCGGATCGAAGCCGAATTCGCGCGGTTCGACGGTCCCCGCTATCACGTGCTGGGCAATCACAATATGGACGCCCTGTCCAAACCGCAGGTGCTCGGCCAGCTCCACAACACGGGCATCGATCCGGAAAGTTCTCATTACGTGTTCGACCGCGGTGGGTTGCGGTGCCTGGTGCTGGATGCGAACTTTCGAGCGGATGGCGTGGCCTACGATCGCGGGAACTTCCGGTGGACCGACGCCAATATCCCGGCCTCGCAGATCGAATGGCTGGCCCGGCAGCTGGACACCTCGCCGCATCCCGTGCTGGTGTTCATTCATCAGTTGCTGGACGGCGAAGGCAACATCTTCGTCAACAATGCGGCCGAAGTCCGGGAGGTGCTGGAAGCGTCCGGCAAGACGTTGGCCGTGTTCCAGGGCCATCACCACAGCGGATCGCACCGCCATTTGAACGGAATCCACTACTACACGCTACGGGCGATGGTCGAAGGCTCCGGGCCGGAGAACAACGCCTACGCGGTGGTCGAAGTCCAGTCCGAGCAGATCGTGGTGGAAGGCTATCGGCGGGCGGTCGACCAGACCATGCCCCGCCAAGCGTGAGCGGTTAAGCGTCT
>SLEY01000404.1 GCA_007124535.1 Planctomycetaceae bacterium | reverse complement strand
TGGGGGCGACCGAACCCCACAATCTTCATCTGCCCTATGGAACCGATATTTTTGAATCGGAGATTGTCGGGGCGAAGTTGTGCGAGGCAGCACACCAGCGTGGGGCGCGGGTCGTGCTGTTACCCGCCCTTCCCTACGGCACGCAAACCAACATGCGGGCCTTGCCGCTGGCACTGAATTTGAATCCCTCGACCTTGAATCGGGTCGTCATGGACTTGGTGGATTCGCTGGTAGGCAGCGGGATCCGGAAGATCGTGCTGCTGAACAGCCACGGCGGCAATGAGATGAAGCCTTTACTGCGCGAATTGGCGGGCCAGACGCCCGCCCACCTGTTCCTTTGCAACTGGTACCAAGCTTTTTCCGACGAATACGGAAGGATCTTCGAGCGCAGCGAGGACCATGCCGGGGAGATGGAGACGTCTCTCGCGCTGGCCTACTTTCCCCATCTTGTCGCGCGCACCGAACAGGGCGACTTGGCAGCGGACGAGGGCGCGGTTCGCCCCACTCGTTTTCAGGCTGTGAATGAGGGGTGGGTCTCGATCAGCCGGGACTGGCGCCTATTGACCACCAACACGGGTTCCGGGAACCCGCATGCGGCGACCGCGGAGAAGGGGCGCCGTTTGATGCAGGTGCTGATCGAACGGATCGCCCAGTTTCTGGTCGAGCTTTCTGCAACTCCGCTCGACGAGCATTTTCCATTTGCCTGACCGGCCAAATATGTTTGACGGGCCCTAATCGAGTGGTCCGTCGAAGGCCAGGGCGGGCTTGGCCGCGATTTCTCGGGCGGTCAGGGGACTCAACAGGTAATCGACCACATCGGCGGCCGAGTAGCGGAGCGACCCCGGCTTGAGGAACCGCCACAGCCCGCAGGCGTCATCGCCCGAAGTGACCAGGAATCGTTCGTGGCTGCCGTCCTTCTGGACCTGTTCCAAACCGATATTGCCGAGCAAGGCGTTGCAGATGCATTTTCGACCGCACGTATCCTCCTCGCGGCCTCCTTTGCGGAGGTACTCGTCCACCGGTTCTGCCGGGCAACGCCAGCCCAAGCCACCATTTTCTTTGCGGTAGGCATGGCGGAGGTACCCCAAGTCGCAGACTCGGAGGCGTTCGTCGTAGATCGCCTTTTCGGAGAGCGTGTTTTCCAACTGGACGACCTTGAAAGGGAAGCCGGCGGGTGAAGCCACCGGGTCCGTGAACACGCGCACCTGATCCGTTGCGGTGGCCTGCAGCACTCGGTTCTTGATTTCGTCGACCAGATCGGATTCCTCGCAATAGGCAAAGGCGGTCCCGACTTGAACCCCTGCGGCGCCGGCATCGACGGCTTCGAGCACCCGTTCGGGGGTTCCGTAGCTCCCGGCGAGCCAGAACGGCAATCCCAGTTTGCGGAAGGCCTCGGCTTTGGCAAGATCTCGCTCCCCGTAGATTGGCTCCCCGGCCTCATTCAGCTGGGTTTTGCCACGGGGCGGGGCATTGTGGCCTCCTGCGGTAGGTCCTTCGACGATGAAACCATCGATGCGACCGTTGGATCGCTTCAACAGCATCGACGCGAGGGTGGCCGCGGCCACAATCGCTGCGAACTTGGGTCGGGCCAGTTTCGACACCTGCCCCTGCGAGAACACCTGCGGTTCGAATCGTGAGACGAACTGGTCCTCCGCCTCCGCGCCGAACACATTCATCTTCAATTCGACAGGTTGGCCCTCGGCCAACTGATCGAGGATTCCAGGAACCGACTTGGGAATCCCGGCTCCCATCAGCACCCAATCGACGCCGGCCAGCATGGCGCCATACAGGGAGGCGAGCGTCGGAAGTTGGATCTTCTCCAGGTAATTGATTCCCACCTGTCCCTGATGTCCTTCTTTCGCCAGGAAAACTTCCACAAAGTTTCCGGCGACCAACAGGTCATCCACCATGCGGCTGGACTCGAGGGAGGACATCGGTTTGACGCGGAACGGTTCGTCTTTCGACTTGCCCCCCGGCACGTAGTAGCGGTCCAGAATCCGCTCGGCTACACCGCTGATGGGAAACAACTCCAGAGCGCGGAGCACATGGCCGTCAGGATCTCCCAGTTGCAGGCGGCGGGCCAAAATCACATCCAGCGCGGTACCGGAGACGACGCCAAGTTGGCCGGTCTGAGAAACGGCGCGGGCCAATCGCCATCCGGAGACACCAGCGCCCATTCCACCTTGAATAATCGCGGGCAGTTTGTAATTCACAAAAACCTCATGCTTTCGAACCGGAGGACGGAACGCCCGCAAACGCGCGCCTGCGGGACTTCCCGAACCGAGCAACGTACCACCGAATGCGACCCGATACCAGCCGAGTAAAAGCGGAAAAATTGAAAGTGCGGGCATATTTCACGAGAAAAACCGCAAAATCGACGAACTCGCCGCCGTTTGCCCGCCTTCCTTCGCCAGACAAAAGTGAATCGCGGCATACCTGAATCACTCGTTCGGGGTAGTACGGCCGAACCTTCCGGAATCCGCCCACCGGATCCGGATCAATCGTCTCGTTCTTCGGCCTCTTCCCGGGGGGGCGCCGGTGTGAACGTCATCGCCACCGAATTGATGCAGTACCGTTGCCCCGTCGGCGTATGGGGCGCATCCGCAAAAATATGGCCCAAATGCGAATCGCAGCGCGCACACACGACTTCCGTGCGGATCATCCCATGCGAATGATCCATCACGAAACGCACACGGTCCTCCGCTTTCGTCGCGTAGAACGCGGGCCAACCACAACCGCTATGGAACTTGGTCTCCGAAGCGAACAGCTCCTGACCGCAGGCCGCACACGAATAAATCCCCGGTTCGTCGTGCCGGTGAAATTCGTTCACAAAGGGACGCTCCGTGCCCTTCTGACGCAGTACCCGATACTGTTCCGGCGTCAACAAACGCCGCCATTCAGCCTCACTGCGGACAACCCGTTCCGGGGTTTCCGAGGTCTCTTTGGTTTCCGACATTTCTCCTGACTCCGAGCGGGGTGGTTTCGTTGCGGCTTCCGCGGCACGGGCCGTCGGAACCAGCGATGGCGGACTCTCGATCGGTACCGTCCCTGGTTCTCCGCAACCGGCAAGTCCCAACCCTAGCAGTACCCCCAAAAAAGGCAAATCTCGAATCACGGCGACAGCCCCTCTGAAAGGTGAAAAATTGGTCGTTATTCTTGGATGCACACTCGCGGGTCCGCCTTGGCTGCGAACGATGTTCGCCATCCACGCACGGACCCAGCTTTCCCGCCGATATCATAGAAGCGTAGGCAAGCGTTGTCGAAGCGTGCGGCAACTTTATGGATGTCTTAAGCAACCATCGGGGGTGCACGTCAGTGTCTCGAACAGCTCCAGGTGGGCGCGAAGCATTCGATTCAGGGAATGGCAGCTGAGCAGACGTCGCCGTTGGGCGGCCTGCTGCCGTCGGTCCGGCACTTGGCACAAAGCTTCCCTGATCATTCGACCCCAGATTTGGCCGTCCGCATCTTCAGGGACCGCCTGGATCAGGGAGGCGAGCACGGGGTGGGCCTGCCAGGGGGCATTCAGCTGGGCGACGATCGGCAATCCGGCCGCGGCAGCCTGCAAGAACACGCGAGGCAGGCTGCCCGCAGCGCGCGGATCGACCAGCAGGTCCGCTGCCAAGAAGATCTGATCCAGGTTCTCGAAGCTGCCGGGCAGCAGCACGCAATCGGCGATCTCCAGATCGCGAATCAGTTGGAACAGGGGTTCGCGATCGGGGCCCTCGCCGATCAACCACAGTTTGGCCGCGGGCCATTGTCGCAGCACCCCGGGCCAGGCGCGCACCAGCGGGATCAAACCGGCACGCCGCTGCAGGGGGCCACAGTAGACGACCAGGGGGGCTCCGACTCCCATCGTCAGGTCGCCATTGGCGTTGGCCAAGTCGCGTCGCGCTTCGCAGCAACCGGTTCCCTTCCGGAGTCTGCCCGGCGGGATACCGTCCGGGATGGGATGGATCTGCGGGGCCGGCCAGCCCGCGTTCCGCAAGGCCTGTGCAATGGCGGGATCACGAGCGATCAAGGCTGCGGCGGATCGGCAGCGTCTGCGGCACGAGGCGGCGGCCAGCGATTTCTGGTGCCAAGCCACGTCCTCGACTTCGGGGCGCAGCACGACGGGGATCCGGGTTCTGCGGAGGCACCAAAGCGTCGTATAGGCCTCGAATCGCATGCCGGCGACCACCGCCAAATCGAACTGGTCGCGCCGCCGGCGCAACCAGCGGGCCAGGGACAGCAGGTAATAGGCTCGGCTTCCGCGACCGCCGCCGCACCGATGCAGGCGATGGACCTGCGTCTTGCCGAAATGACTGAAGGCGGGCCAATCCGTCTGCCATCGCGCGCTGACCACCGTTGTCTCGGCCCCCAGCCGAGGCAGCCCGCAGGCCAGGTCCCCCATGGCATCTTCCGTGTCGCCGACCAGAGGCCAGAAACGTGGCGTGACCAGGACCACCCGCAACGCGTTCATCGTTCGTCCTATCCGCCCGAGAAGGTGTTCTGCTGGCCGGCTGGCGGAAAGTCGTCCGGCTCCATCGCGGCCAGGTAGGGAAGGTTCCGGAGTTGATCCCGGTAATCCAAGCCGTAGCCGACGACAAACTGGTCGGGCAGTTCGAAACCGACGAAATCCGCGTGGATCTCGACCTCCTGACAGCCCGCCTTGCGCAACAGGACGGCCGTACGCACGGACGCGGCGCCCGCTTCACGTAAGCGATTCTGAAGCGCTGCCAGCGTATGTCCCGTATCCAGAATGTCGTCCACCAACAGCACGTGCCGCCCGCGGATTTCCAGTTGCCGGTCCGCGGCCAAACGCAAGGGCCCCCGGGTGGTCTGCCCCCGATAGCTGCTGGCCTGAATCAGTTCGATGCGAACGGGCATTTTCAGACGGCGGATCAGGTCCGCAATGAACACAATACACCCGTTCAAAACGCCGATCATCGTCATCGGACGCGGGCCCCACGCAGCAGAGATCTCGGCGGCCAACCGATCCACACCCTGCTGCAACTGCCGTTCGTTCAACAAGACCTTCACGCTCGGATCCCGTCGGTTCGAATTACGCGGCACAAACGTTCGACGATCTGACGCGGGGAGCCCGCGCGAACTCGCCGCCGATGCCATTCGCGATGGTCGGGCAGGTCGTCATTATTCAGTGGCCAAGGGGCGAAGGGTTCGAAATCCAACACCTTGCGGAGCCGGTGGCTGTTCATCGTCACGTCGCCCGCCCGCGGCGGCATCGGCCCCGCTTCGTGACGCAGGCAGCCATGCAGCAAATCGGGAGAATACCCGCCCACGCGATTGATGATCTGAGCAATCTGATACAGACTCAGACGCCGCGGACCGCCCGCATGGTACAACCCGGCAATCGGACGCCTCAACACGGCGTGGCACACACGATTCAAACAATCCGTATAGGTCGGCGTGCGGAACTCGTCATAAAACAACGTGGCCGGTTTGTTCTTCTTAAAGCGGGATTCGATCCAGTCGATCGCGCCGGCGTGCCCGTTGAAGCTGGGTCCCATCGGCAACGAGATCCGCAGCACACAGGCGCCCGGGCGATCCGCCAAGATCCAGCGTTCGGATTGCGCCATGGTCTTGCCATAGATCGTCACCGGATCCGGAGGATCGCTCTCCCGATAACCGCCCTGCCGTTCCCCCGAATAGACCAAATCGACCGACAGGTGGACCAGCCGCGTGCCGGCATCCAACACTTCCAGCAGATTCTGGATTCCCACCACATTGACTCGCCATGCAAGCCAGGGATCCATTTCGCAGGATTTCAACTTGCACGTCCCTTCGCAGTTCAGCACCGCGCGGAATTGGTACCGATCGAACAATCGGCGCAAGCCATCGTGATCGTGGATATCGCAGGCCGCCACGCCGGGGCCGTCCAGCGGCCAGTTGTCTTTACGTCGCGTGCCGATCACCTGGCCGGGGAACCGGGCATAAAAGTAGCGAAAGGCATTATACCCGGCGACACCCGCGATGCCGGTGATCAGGAGCGGAAGGGGGGGCTCGGCAAGCGGTTTCACCGGCATGCGCTGCGGCAGTTCAAGTGACCACGTCCTCATCGCTCTCCGCCTGTGGCTCCTCACTCGGCCCCGTTTCCTCGTCCTCCCCGTTCGCTTCGTCCTCGTCCGCTTCCGGCGGGACATGGTTCCAAGCGATCGCCAGCCAGCCGTCGCTGCTGTCGAGGGTTTCCAAGATCAGCCGTCCGGCGTCCTGCCAGCGGCCGGGCAATTCGAGCCCTTCGGTAGCGAATTGCTCCTGAAACAGTTCCGAAAAGTTCTGCCGCAGGAAGGTGTGTACGGCAACATCGCCCACGCGCATCTTCGGCCGGTCCACGAAACGGATGTCAATCTCGTCCTGGCGAGCCAAGTGGGCTCCGTCGGCAGTGCGTTCCAGCGAATAGGTCGCCGACACTTCGATGTTCTCCCGCACCGTTTGGTCGCCGCGCCGGAACCGCGTCGCCCGCAGTGCCACGGTGAAACCCTGATCCTGGAACTGCACGTGGAACGGCCGCTCGGCGGCAAATGTAATACCCCACGGTTCGTCCTCTTCGGCGATCCGAAACGCCTCCGGCACCTCGCCCAACAACTGGGCCAGAAACTCCTGCAGCTGTTGGTCCGATAAACTCACGCCACCCAGCAGGGCTTGCGAGAGATTGCCAACCAGCGACTGATGCACCCCCAGGCTCAGATCGTACCCCTCCGCAGCGTTCGGCGGTGCTCCAGGGGCTCCCAATTGACTGTCCGCCGCCTGGAGCAGGCGTACGAACAACTGGTCTTCGCTGGTGCGGAAAGCCAACTCGCGCGGAAAAGCATCCCGCCGCAGTAATGGCTTGCGAAAATCTTCCTCGAAACGCGCCTGCGGTGTGGCCAATAACTCCTCAATCCGGGCGTCCATTCGGCTGGCCACGCGCCGGCCGCTACGGCCCGACGCGATGGCTTCATATTGCGGCTGGGTCCGCCGCGCGCGATTCCAAGCAATCGATTCGACTACGGGCGTCCGCGCCGAAATCCAACGAATCCGCGTGCGCGTTCGCGCTGAAACCACCGCCGGCGAACTGTCAATCCCCTCCGCATCGATCGCAATCCGTTTCCTGCCACCGACTCGAGTGGTTCCGTCGCTGAAGATCCGAACCGGGCCGTTGTAGCCCGTATTGTCCGAATTGACCGTGCCCGCCAGAATCAAGTCCAACACGGCTCGCTCGTCATCCGGTACCAAATCCAAAGTAACCTCCCCTTGAAGGTGCGAATTGGCCCGAATCGTGGTACCCAGAATCTCCTCCCACACCGTCATCTGTTCATCCAATTCGGTGGCGATGCCCGCCTGGAGGAGCGGCCCCGAAATGGCCAAGTGAAAATTCGGATGAGAGTGGTGGTAGCGAATGGCCGCCACCAGATCCTCGACCTGCTGATAACGTTCCATCCAACCCACCAACTGGCCGATAATCACGTGATCTTCCACATTCGGGCTCGCAGCATAGGTTTCCAGACGCTGGGCGATTTCATCCAGGTATCGCTGGTAGAATTCCTCCGCCCGCGGATTCTCGGCAAAACGTCGGGTGTCCAGATACCGCGCCAGCGACTTGCGCAACCTGCCCCATTCCGGCAGTTCCAGCCCCGGCGTGTCTTGGTAGAAGTTCCGGCTGACGGACAGCAGCGTCCGCAGATCGGGCGGCTCTTTTTCCAATTGCTCCTGGAAAACCTCCCAATCCACCGCCTGATACAACCGCTCGCGGTCTTCCGCACTCCAACGGCGAACCAGACGCTCGACGTCGGTCGCCGCCTGTTGCAAGCGTTGGTACGCCCGCTGCACGTCGTCGTCGGTCAGAGGCGAAAAATGCTGCTTCGCGCGGCGCGCCGCGCCGGGAAGCTCGCCGAGCGATAACGGAGGCAGTTCGGCCAGCCAATTCTCCAAGGCCTGCCGCACGGCGACAAAACGGTGACGATCCAAACCGGATTCGCCGCTCTCGTAACGCTGGAGAATCTCCTGTAAAACAGCTCGATCGGGCGGCAAGTCGCTTTCCAGTTGCTGCCGCAAGTCCGCCGTCCGCAGGTAGCGTCGCCACCCCACCGCCCGCTCGCCGTCACCCAGCCAGCTGTCCAGGCGCTCCAAAGCTTCTTCTACCCGGGTTCGAGCCGCCGACTCGTGCATCGCACTCGCCGATGAGAACCCGAAAGCCAGCAACCATGAGCCGACCAGAAGTAATGAGGACAAACGCCACATCGCATCGCTCCTTCCGAACATTCCCTGGCCCCGAGGACGAGACCGATTTGTAAATTTCGCGGATGAGCAACCAATTCTCAACCGTTGAATCTTACCACACCCTTACTTCTTTCCCAACCGGCGTTTCCCCTGAAAAAAGCGGGTCAGGATTTGCCCACACGGTCCAGCGAGCACTCCGCCAATGACCTCCGCGCGATGATTCAGCCGCGAATCGTTCAGCAACTGGAACAGGGAATCGACAGCACCCGCCTTGGGATCGATGGCACCGTACACCACTTGGGGTATACGAGCCTGTAGGATCGCGCCAGCACACATGGCACACGGCTCCAGCGTGACGTACAGGGTGCAATCGTCCAGGCGCCAGTCGCCGCGCGCCGAAGCGGCCCGGGCAATCGCCAGGATCTCTGCATGAGCCGTGGGATTATTCATTGACTCCCTCTGATTGTGGGAGGCAGCGATGATTCGCTGCTGGTACACCACGACGGCGCCCACCGGCACTTCATCCTCGCGCCATGCTTGCTCGGCTTCCAACAAGGCCCGACGCATCCAGGGTTCGTGCTCCACCACCAGCTCCGGCGCCAGCAGCTGGGGGGGCTCGCTTCGGTCCGCTTCCAACGTGCAGCCCTCGCCATTCTCCAGGGGAATTTCAGGGTTGCAGCCGCCGGTAACGCACTTCCTTCAACGCCGTGCGACTCTGCCATGCCGCGATTCCCAGCGGCTTGGAGAGATCGACCTCGGGACGCGGGGCCAAGTGGCGACCCGTGGTTTCCAGGTCCACCACCTGCTGGTCATCGATCCAGGCCGTGATCCGGTTCGAGGTTACCCGCAAACGGACCACGTACCAGCGATCGTTTTCAAAAGACATGAATTGGGTCGTCTCATTTTCCGAGGCATCGCGGCCATCGACGCAGGACAGTCCGACGACGGCCCCCGCCCAACCCGCTACGATCAACGTGCAATGCGATTCGGCCACGGGAAAAGTCAAACCGCAGAAAAAATCCCTGCCCTCCAGGCGGTTTGCCTTCAGCTGAATTTCGTAGTCCGTGGCGGGGAAGTCGCGTTGCCAAGTAATGCCTGTCAACATGATTCCCGGTTCCATCACGATCTGGCCCTCTCGGACCGTGACAGCGCCCTCGCCACCGAAGTTGGCACTCTTCCAACCGTCCAACGAATCTCCGTCGAAAAGGGGGGTCCAATTTTGCTCCAAATTATCGGTATCCCCGGATTCGGCCCGCCCGCGAAGCAGCCCGAACGGGAGAACCGAAAACCAGAAAACGAGAAATATCACGGAAAAGGGCGCTCTCGGGAACATCTAAGGTACTCGTCGGTTCCATCAGGATCGAAAGGAATGTTTGGGTAAGAAGAATCAAGGCGCTCGCCTCATGTTGGATATTGTAGCGTATCGGGGCGGAAGATTAGAGCCGCAAACCAAAATTGATGTTACTCACTGCGAACCAACCCCGGGGGATCGCCGTGCAGGCATGCCAAATCGAATGGGCCGAAAACCTCCCGATTGGCGGAAGAACGGAAAACGTTAGACTGAACGGTGGGAACCTTGAGCAGAGAACCGTCGGTCAATGAAGTGGTGAGGCGGAGAGCGGGAGATGCCGATTCACGATTGGACTCGAGTGGATGCCGGTCTGTTTCACGACTTTCACCAGAGTTGGACGGTTGCTTTGCGCAGCACGCTGAATGCCGGTCGATTGCCGGCGGATTATTTTGCGCTCGTCGAACAGCACCTGCACGGACCGATCCCCAACGTCCTCACGTTGCGTTTGTCCTCCAATCCGGAACATGTCCGCGAGTCGGGCCCCTCGTATGCCGACCAAGTGTCCGTCGTTACAGAGCCTCCCACAACACACCTGACGCAACGCGCTGAATTGGTGGCCTATGCCCGCAGGGCGATCCGCATCACGGTGCGGCATCGCCACGGGGATGTCGTGGCGGTGATCGAAATCGTTTCGCCGGGAAACAAGGCCAGCCGCGGCGAGTTTCGAAGGTTCGTCGAGAAGTCTGCCAGCTTGATCCGGCAAGGGATCCATCTGTTGGTAATTGACTTGTTCCCACCCGGCAAACGGGATCCCCAAGGCATCCACAAAGCGATCTGGGATGAGTTCCAGGAGGACGACTTCGAATTCCCGGCTAGTAAATCGTTGACATTGGCTTCCTATGACGCCGGTTCGGAATGTGTCGCGTACGTCCAGTTTGTAGCGGTCGGCGACCCGCTTCCCGAGGTTCCGTTGTTCCTGCGACCCGGTTGCCATGTGCCCGCCCCGCTGGAAGAAACGTATCAAACCGCCTGGACCTCGTTTCCCGCCACCCTGAAGGGCCTGCTGACCCGTTGATGGGCGTGCTCTTTCGCCGCCGGCGAGCACATGCCTTGATTCGTGGCGGCCGAGCGGCGGTCGGCGGCTAGAGGAATTGCCTTAGACGAGCTTCCAACTGCTCTTGGCCGGCGCGAATTTCCAGCCCGATCGTGAGTGCCAGCAACTCGCAACCGGCCAGGGAGGAGCGGTTCAGTTTGACCAAATCTTTTCGGGTGCAGAGGACGGCGTCCAAATCGGAGTATCCCGCCACCCAGGCTTCCAGCTGCCGGACTTCCCGGGGCGCGTAGCCGTAATGGTCGG
>SLEY01000538.1 GCA_007124535.1 Planctomycetaceae bacterium | reverse complement strand
GTTTCTCGAACACCTGGCCGTCGATCTGATCGGCCAGCGCCTCCACCTGCGCCTGGAGCCGCGGATTGCGGCGTCTGCCGGTACCGCCCCCGTCCACGCCATGCACCGCGTAATCCCCGCCCCCTTTGCTCCGAAACGCCACACTTTGCACCTCGCCCGTGTGGCGATCCAGATAAGCCGGCGGCGTCCGGCCGCCCGCCACGATCAGGGTGTCCTGCGATACGGCTAGATAACCCTGCGGGGCCAAACCACCATAACCCGTGGCCGAACCATGAGGCAATTGCACGTAATCCGAACTGGTCGTGTCGTTCACCCACACCACCTCGCCGCTCTCCGCGTCCAAGGCATAAAGGAACACCCCGTGCAAGGGCCAGATCCCCGCCGCAAAATACAACGTGCCCTGCTCGATCACCGGACCCCCGCGGGCCGTCCAAAAACTGACGATCCGCTCGTTTCCCAACAGCCGGGCATCCGACGGACCTGCCGCGAACCGCCATAGCAACTCGCCTTCGGCCGCCGTCACACAGTACAAATGCCCGTCATCGGACACGAAATACACCTTGTCCTCCCAAGCCACCGGCGCCAAACGGACCGGACCGTCAGCATAATAACGCCACAACTGCCGACCATCGTCGATCGCATAAGCCGTCACGCTGTCCGTCACATTCGAAGGCACAAAAATGCGCTCACCCATCACCACCGGACTGTAAGAAATGTCGAAATCCAGTTTGCCGATGTGGTCCCACTGGGGATGCCAGGCCCGCTGCGGTTCGGGAAGCTGCCGCACCCACTGAAGCTGCAGCGTTTCGGGCAACTCGAAAGGAAACGACGCACTGCGCGCCGCATCGAACCGCCACATGGGCCAGTCCGGCTCCAGCAGCGTCACGCGATTCGAAATCACCGGGGTCAACTCGTGGTCATCGTCCACCTGCACATGATAGCTGCCCTTGTGACGCGGTTCGACCCCATCGATCGTCAACCGATCGCCCGTGGCGCCCGAAATCGGCCGGTCATTGAGAAACCACTGATAACTCGGCTCCCCTTGCGGCTGAAAACCCTGGACCGGTCCCAAAGTGATCGACTCGCCCGCACGGTACTCCTGGTTCTGCAAGCGGGGAAGTGAGGTCAGCGTCCACCGCGGAACGCCCTCCACCCGTCCGTGATTCGACCCCGCCCGATCCCGCACCTCACTCCCCGACGCGTCGTCCAGCGGCCAATAGCCGATCAAACCCTCCTCGCTGCCGCTCAGTCGCCGGCCGCGGTTGTCCCGGATCTCCGCCGCGGTGCGAGCGTGGCTCCACAGCCGCACGTCGGCAATCAACCCGTTGAACGGCATCCTCGTTTCCGGGTAATCCGCGCCGATCCGCAAGCGCAACTCCTGGGGGTGGTCCGTGAGTGCAACTTCGGCGCCGATGCGGTCGAAACGCTGGGCGAGTTCGCCGTCCAGATAGAACCGGAATTCACCTGCTTCCGGGTCCCGCACAAAGGCGACATGATACCATCGGCCCCCGGACAATTCGGCTTGCGAAGAAATCAGATTGGGATTGCCATGATCCCAAAACATGCGCATCGCGCCCTGGCGATGGATTTCCCAGTTGATGGTCCCCGCGCGATGGCCCGACTGATAATTGCCGGCGATCACCCCGATCCGCCCCGATTCGTGCTCGGCGATTTGGATCCACGCCTCGAACGTGTTCGGTACGGCTGCCACAGGTTCGGGCAAAGCCACGAAGGTCGATTCCCCCCGCAAATCCAAAGCGACGGCGGGCCAATTCGCCCTGCCCTCGTCAGAAAACGACGGGGCCGGCAGGAACAACCCCCCGAACAAAAAAACGCCGAACGCGATTGCCCATCGCGAGGATCGCCGGATTGAATCACTCATGGAAGAAATCTCCTCAGAAGTTTGCGAGCAAGCTGCTTCTTACCACATTGCGACAGCATGTCAACCAAGCAGACGGCCCGCTGAGGTCCCGTGTCCATTGGGGGCGACCGATCAGAACGGCCGAGCATCGAAGCCCTGGGGACTCGCCGGCCTTTCCCGGCAGGCAGTCTGGAGCGGGTTTCGCGTTGCCCTGATCATCGCAGCGATTGGCAGCCCGGTCAATAACATCCGTTGTCAGCCGCTCTGCCGTGGCGAACGGCCCGGCGTGAGGCGGCCGGTAAGAACATGGTGTGGGCCATTCTGGTGGACGGGAGACCGCCCCATTCTCCCGGCGGCTGCGGCGGACCAAGCCGGTTTGGTTGCCAAAGTGCCGATGGGATGATCATGCCCGTCGAGTTCGGCACGAAATTTGCGAGCAAACATTCCAAGAAAGGGGCGCCCCTGGCCAAAAACAGGCACCGAACATAAGAAATGGGTCCGGCAAGTAGAAACGGGACGCCCACTTCAACAGCGAAAGACGCGGCAAGCCAAAACGCGGCAAGCCAAAACGCGGCAACGAGGGCACGAAAAGTTCCGACAAAATGTCACCCGCACTATGGAGGATGTCCGAACGAAGGGCACACCACGAAATGATGAAAGACACCCTGAAATCGATCTTGCAAAGATGGCGGGTCATTGTCGTGTTGGTTATTGCAGCTGCCAGCGTTTTCGTCGGCCGGCTGCTCCTGGCGCCCCATCCTTCTCTAATCGACCCCGAAGACGTGGAAGTCGCAGAAGAGGCGGATGTGGTCTGGACCTGCTCGATGCATCCCGAGGTGCGTCAGCCGGAACCGGGGCAGTGCCCGCTGTGCGAGATGGACCTGATCCCCGTCGAGGCCGACGAGCTGGAACTCGGCGAGCGGCAGGTCGCGGTGACGTCCGAAGCCGAAGCGCTGGCCGATCTCCAAGTGGCGCCGGTGGTGCG
>SLEY01000461.1 GCA_007124535.1 Planctomycetaceae bacterium | reverse complement strand
TATTGGAGGTGGTCGCCGGCTTTGAGCCCTCGTACATGACCGTGCCATTGGCGAGTGATGCGCAGGGCCGGCTGCACGAATCGGCGAAGGAGCAACTGGACCGGATCACGGCCATGGCGACGGTGGTGGCTTGTGGGCCGGGGCTGGGCCGGTCCGACGGCGTCACCAGCTGCGTGCGCCACCTGTATCGGCAACTATCCCAACCGATGGTCATCGATGCGGACGGTTTGAACGCGTTGGCGGCTCGGCCGAATGGATTGGCGGACCCGGGCGGGCCCCGGGTGCTGACGCCTCATCCGGGCGAGTTGCGCCGCTTGCTCGACGCCGACCCTGCCTCTCCGCCAGCGGGCACATTACGGGAGCAGGCGATTCGGATGGCTTCCCAGTACGGCTTGGTCATGGTGCTGAAGGGGAGCCGGACGCTGATCACCGATGGCACGCGCCGCACGCACAACCTGACGGGGAACCCCGGTTTGGCGACCGGCGGGACGGGGGACGTGTTGACGGGCCTGATTGCGGCGCTGGTCGGCCAGGGGCTGGAGCCATTTGCCGCAGCCCAATTGGGGGTATATTTACACGGTGTGGCAGGCGATTTGGCGGCGGCCCGGTTGGGACAGATCTCGTTGATCGCCCGCGACGTTTTGGAGTACCTGCCGGCAGCTTTTCAATCTCGGGAATCGCACTGCTAAGATCATGAGGTGGTTGTGCGCGTACTGAGGAATTTGGAGGAAGTCGGGCCGGAGTTGGTCGGCGGGGCGGTGGCGATCGGCAACTTTGATGGCGTGCATCGGGGCCACGCCCAGTTGGTCCACCGGTTGCTGCACCGTGCCGGGCGAGTGGAAGGGCCGGCGGTGGTGTTCACTTTCGATCCGCATCCGGTTCAGGTTTTACGTCCTTCGGAGGCGCCTCCCCCGCTGACTTGGACCGAGCGGAAGGCCCGACTGTTGGGCGAGTTGGGTGTGGACGCGATGATCGCCGCGCGGACGGACGAACAACTGTTGCATCTGACGCCCCGTGCCTTTTTCGACCGCGTCTTGTGCCAATGTTTGCAGGCTCGTGCGGTTGTCGAGGGCCCGAATTTCCGGTTTGGCAGGCAGCGGCGTGGCGATGTGTCGCTGCTGGACGAATACTGCCTGGCGGCGGGGATCGAATTGGAAATCGTTCCCCCCTTGGGTAATGGCGGTCGCGCGATTTCCAGCAGCCGGATTCGAGCCTGCATCCAGGCTGGCGAGGTCGAGGCCGCGATGCGGATGCTGACTCGTCCCTACCGAATTAGGGGGATGGTCACGCACGGTGCCCGGCGGGGGAGCAAGCTGGGCTTCCCGACCGCCAATCTGGAGGGTGTCGACACGTTACTACCGGCTTTCGGTGTTTACGCAGGCCAAGCCCGTATGGGGGGCAGCACTTGGCCCGCCGCGATCCATCTGGGCCCCAACCCGACGTTCGCCGAGGCGGGCGCCAAGTTCGAAGTCCATCTGATCGGCTTCCAGGGATATCTTTACGGCGAACCACTTGAGGTTGACTTTTGGGCCCGACTTCGCGACATTCGCCCTTTTGATTCCGTCGAAGCCCTCAAAAGTCAGTTGCGCCGCGATGTGGCTGCCACCCAGCAGATCGCCCAGCGCCTTGCCACATAGAAGGTCTCCCATGCCCGTGAATTGGTCCCGATTTGTTGACGTCATTCAGAGTCATCAGCGTTTTTTGGTCACCAGCCATATCCGTCCCGATGCCGACGCGTTGGGGAGCGAACTGGGGATGGCTGGAATTCTGGAGGCTTTGGGCAAGCAGGTACGGATTGTCAACGGGCATGCCACGCCCCCTAATTTGGCTACCTTAGATCCCGAGGGGCGGATCCAGGCTCTGGAAACGGCGGTCCCCGCGAACCCGGCGGAGGATGTGGAATTGATCATGATCCTGGATACCAGTGCCTGGGCACAATTGGGGCCGATGTCCGATGTGATTCGCGGCAGCGTGGCCAAGCGGGTTGTGCTGGACCATCATGTGGGAGAGGACGATTTGGGCGCCCAGTTTTTCAAGGACACGCAGGCCGAGGCGGCGGGCACTTTGGTCTACCAGGCGGCTGTCCGGTTGGGGGTTGCGCTGACTCCCCAGATCGCTCGGGCCTTGTTCGCTGCGATTGCCACGGACACCGGCTGGTTTCGCTTTTCGTCGACGCGCAGCAGCACCTACCGGGTGGCGGCCGATTTGGTGGACGCCGGGGTCCGCCCGGACCGTTTGTTCAGCGAGTTATACGAGCAGGACACGCTCAGCCGTGTCCGGTTGCGGGGGCTGATCCTGTCCCGGGCGGTTGCCGAGCGGGACGGACGTCTGGTGCATACCTATGTATTGCGGGACGATTTCGACACGACGGGCGCCCTGCCCAGCGACACGGAGGACGTGATCAATCAGACGTTGACGATCGCTGGCACGGAACTGGCTGTGATTCTGGTCGAGCAGGTCGGGGGCGGCTTCAAATTGAGTTTTCGCAGCCGTTGCGAGGTGGATTGCAGCGATTTGGCTCGGCAGTTTGGTGGTGGGGGTCACAAAGCGGCGGCGGGTGCCTTTCTGGATGCGCCGTTTGACCGGGCGCAGCCCGCCGTTCTTGACGCCGTGCGTCAGGCGCTGCAATAATGGGCCCGGTTTCGAGCGTCGGTACGGCGGGAACGACGGGCGGTTGGCGATTTTTTACCAATGGTATCCAACCTGAAACAAACCCTGCGGCCCAACCCATGTGAGCCCCATCCCGAAAACTTGAGCGAGCCAGAGAGTTGCTTATGAGCGAGAATGCTCCGAATAACAGGCCAGGAGAAGAAAACGCAGGGGACACGGCGCGCCCCACCCGGCCGCTACCGCG
>SLEY01000004.1 GCA_007124535.1 Planctomycetaceae bacterium | reverse complement strand
TCGAACGACGATTCAGCGGCGCCTTCGGATCCGGACCGTCCTTCCGAGTGAGGGGGGCCAGCCGCGGCGTGATTCCCGGCTTCAATCCGCTTCGTTCCGCGGTTATATTGCGGATCGATGCCTCGTCAGAAATCGACGATGCGCTCGGTAGGCAGTTGGTGGTGCGGAGGAGATGACGCGATGACACACCCGACCAAGGACAGCGATCTTATGGGGGCGATTCCTGAGGCGGGCGAGCCAGCTCGCCGTGACTTTCTCAAGACGATGGGGGTGCTGCCGATCACTCTGGCAGCCGGAGGCGGCGCGGCGGCATCCGCGTCCGGGGCTCCGTCTCCCTCCCCGTCTGAGGAGGAAGGTGCAATGCCCCAAATCCAACTGGGACCGCATGCCATTTCACGCGTGATTTGCGGAGCCAACTGTTTCAATGCCGGATCCCACTTGTCGGTTTTTGTCAATCATGCGATGCGAGAGTACTACACCGAGGCCCAGATCTTGCGGACGCTGAAACGTTGCCAGCAGGTCGGGATCAACTGCTGGCAGGACGGGCTGGGCAACCTGGACAGGTATCAGCGGTTTCGTGAGCAAGGATTGCAGATGCACTACATTTCGCTGGCCGCTGGGGAGCCGGCTCACATCGAACGTCTCCGGCGGGGGGGATGTTTCGCGATTGCCCACCACGGCGAGGTCACCGACCGAATGTTCAAGCAAGGTCGTTTGGAACAGGCACGTGACTACCTCCAACGGATCCGCGATGCCGGGCTGGTTGTCGGCGTTTCGACGCATATGCCCGATGTGGTGGGCGCCATCGAGTCCAAAGGATGGGATGTCGATTTCTACATGACGTGTGTTTACGAGCGGCATCGGAGCCGGGCGGAGTTGGAGCAACTGTTGGGCCAAGCTCCGATACCGGTGGGCGAAGTCTATTTGCCGGAGGATCCACCGCGGATGTATCGGGTCATGCAGCAGACCGACAAGCCATGCCTAGCATTTAAGATCTTGGCAGCCGGTCGGTTGTCGGATCGGCGTGCGTGGGTGGAAGCGGCCTTTCGCGAAGCCTTTGCATCCATCAAGTCGGCGGACGGGGTTATTGTGGGGATTTACGACCGGTACAGCGATCAAGCGGCGGAGAACGCGGCCTTTGCCCGCCGTTATGGGGGAAATCACGATTGACGGCCACTTTCGCGTTTCACTCGAAGCGATTTCTCGCTATAGTTTAACATGAACCTCCTGTCCGCACTGCCCCACAAGAGCCTGTTTTGATGAGCAAGTCCTCAACGATCATGGTGGCCAAATCGAGCCGAAAGAAGAGCGAGCGCAGTCAACCGGTTGCATCCGAGACGCCCCAGGGCCGTGCTTTTCGCGAGACCCTCGAGTCGATAGTCATTGCTGTCGTTCTGGCGTTTCTGTTCCGTGCGTTTGTCGCTGAGGCATTCGTCATTCCTACGGGATCGATGGCGCCGACTTTGCAAGGCCGCCATATGGACGTTTTTTGCGAAAAGTGCGATTACCAATACCGCTCGGGGGCCAGCGTGGAGAACGATGGTGGCGGTGAGGTTGTGGCGACCAGTTGTCCGATGTGCGGGTACACGATGCGTTTGGACAAGGTGCAGAATCCCAATCACCGATCGTTCAGTGGCGACCGCATTTTGGTCAGCAAGTTTGCTTACGAGATCGGCAGTCCGCAGCGGTGGGACGTCCTGGTGTTCAAGTATCCGGGGAACGCCAAGCAGAACTACATCAAACGCTTGGTCGGGCTACCCGACGAAACGGTGAGAATCCGTCATGGCAACCTGTTTTTCCGGCCGGAGGACGAAGCGGATTTGGGTGAGGCGGGATTTCGGGCGGCTCGCAAACCCCCGCGAAGGCTTCAGGCGATGTTGCAGAAGATCCATGATACGGAGCATCTTGCGGCGGAGCTGATTGCGGCTGGCTGGCCGTCGCGCTGGCAGGACTGGGCGAATCCCGAGGCGCCGACCTGGGAGGTCGATTCGGGGGGGAGCCGGTTCGAGACATGCGGCACGCATGGGGGGACCGCGTGGTTGCGTTACCGCCATGTCGTGGCTCGGGATGGCGACTGGGACGATATCCAGCGAGGTCGCCGTCCTCGGACCGTGCGTGGTTCAGGTCCGGTGGGCGAGTTGATCAGCGATTACTATGCGTACAACGACGGGGTCGAGCGTTCGAACATGCCGGGGCGGCCGCTGGTGCCGCGGCGGTCCTGGGGTTTGCATTGGGTCAGCGATTTATCGGTGGAAGCCGAGGTCGAGGTAAAGGGCAACAACGGCCATCTGTTGTTGGACTTAGTCCGTGGGGGGGTGCATTACACTTGCCGCATTGATGTGGCGACGGGCGAAGCCGAACTGGCGATCGACGGGGGTCGGCGGCAATTCGAGTGCGACCAGGGCCATCGCTTGCCGCATCCGCGGGCCACGACGCGCGTGCGGGGTCCGGGCCGTTACCGGTTGCAGTTGGCGAACGTGGACGAGCACTTGGTTTTATGGGTGAACGGTCGTTTGGTCGGGTTTGACGGCCCCACGAGTTACCGTTCGGAAGGAGACGTTCTTCCGTATTGGTCGCCCGCGGACCCGGGAGATTTCGAGCCGGCGGGGATCGGTTCGCAGGGGGTCCCGTTGAGCGTTTCGCGGTTGCGAATGTACCGGGACGTGTACTACATCTCGAACACCCATGAGACGAACGAAACGGACTATCTCGAGCGTTTTGGAGAGCGGGAGATTTTGGAGATCTTCCGGTCGCCCGAATCCTGGGCGGAGACGGAGCTATTTGTTTCGCGGCGACCGTATGCCGAATTCGTGCTGGGGACGGACCAGTACTTTCCGATCGGGGACAACAGTCC
>SLEY01000134.1 GCA_007124535.1 Planctomycetaceae bacterium | reverse complement strand
TCATTTGTGACCGTCCCCCGTGAACGCATATTGACCGAAGTGGTTTGCGGTGAATCAGCGTTTTACCCCTTTAAGCGGGCCATTGAAAAAAATTCAGCGTGGCTCACCATCGGGCTGGCCGAGGAGCGCCTGCGACGGAGATGTTCCCCAGGCCGCGCCGGTTCGTCCCGAGAGTCCGGAACATGCGTCTTGCGTGCGGCGTGCTGTTTCCTTCGCTACGGCTGATCCCGAGGTTCCGGCGCCGGTCAATCTGCGGTGCGGATCTTGTACAATCGCAACATCGTCGGCTCCGGCCACGGCTCGGGAACTGGCCGGTCACGGTTGGGACCGCCGTGTTCCCACCGCACGTAATAGGCGACCCCCTCCAAATCCGAGCCGTCCATGTCGGAGATCAGGTTGACGCGCATCCGTCCGCCGGGTCGACGCAGATCCGGAATCGGCTCAACCAAGAAATCGGACTCCGGACGGGTCGCCGCCTGTCGCCATTCAGGGGTCGGCCGGGGGCGTTCCTCCCGCAGTACCGCCAGGGACTCCTCATCCAGCACTACCAACGTCCCGCCGACCTCACGGTTCCAGATGTACTGGGTCAGTTCGCCGTCCCCGGTCGGGGCGACCCGCTCCATGCGCACGGCGCCGCCGATGTTCAGGGCGCCGGTCCCCTTGTATTCATCGCCCCAGACGAATTCCCATTGCGACGCCGGAACGGTTCGCCATGTGCCGTCGACCGACCGGGCATTGTAAATCTGACTGGCGCCGGCTTCGTCGAACCTGTGAAAGCTGACCACCACCCGTTGCTGGGAATCCCAGTTCATGGTGAACAGGACATTGCTGAGCCCGCCGCCGGGAGGTGCGCCGTCGACCAGCAATTCGCGATGCTCGATGGTGAACGGTGGCGACACCGGGATGCCGCCGACCGTCTCCCATCGGTTCAAATCCTTGCCGACGGTCCGGGCGTAGGAGAGCGAGTGATTGGTGGAATGACACGGGGTATTGCGCCAGACCCAGAGCAGATGCCATCGCCCGTCCGGTCCGGGCACCGGTCCGCCGGGACCATGCACATAGGCACTCATCTCGCCGCGACCGTCGAGCAGGGGAGTATCGAAGACCCGCGCCCAGCGCCGGCGATCGGCGTCATACCGGTTGAGCAGCTGGTTGCCCCGTCCACTGCCGCCCTCGCGAAATGCAAAAAAGAGCGTTTCGTCGACGGTGTAAAATGTCGGATAGTGCGGGTGCTCGGTCTCCGAGATCATGTACAGGCGTTCGAACTGGTCGATCGAGTGCGGGGCGGTGGACCGGTAGTAGATCGCCAGGGGCGGTTGCGGCGGCCCCTGCAGGAGGCCCCGCCGGTAGCTGTTCACGTGAACGTAACCGTCGCGGTCCAGGGCAAGGGTCAGTTTGGCGTGACCACCAGTGGCCCACCCCATCTGCACGGGAAAGCGGTGATACGACCATTGGTCGGATCCCAGTTCCCGCTGGGCAATCGTCAAAAAACGCTCGTGATCGTAGTACGCAACGTATTGATGCCCATCCCGGGTCAGGAGGTTGGGCCGCCCGATCGAGTGGACCGACCAAACCGGCGCAATGTCGAGCTGCTGGAGAACGTCGGCATGTGCCGTGACCTGCTCCGAACCCGGAGCCGCCGGCAGCGACATCTCCGGAACACACATCAGGGCGGCCGCCACAATCGCGCACCGACGCAACGCGAAGTGAAAAGCATGCCATGGGAATGCACGGGGGCGCTCCGCGACAGAGGATTCCCTACAAGCGAGGTCCGGACGCACGATAATCATACTGGTCTCCTGTCAATAATGGGGTTTCGCGCCACCCTTCCGAGAACATGCGACACGAACCCGCAAGACACGCGTGGCTGATAGCAATCTTGTATTCTGCACCGTAGCCAGCTTTCTGCCAACAGGTGCTGGTTGCGACCGTAATTTCTTCGCAAATGCTAAGGTGGGGCGTAACGGTAACCGACTCCGTGCACGGTCAGCAGGTGGGTGGGATGGCGGGGATCGGCTTCGACCTTCTTGCGTAATTGAGCTATGTGCTGGTCAAGCGTACGGGTGGTACCGAAGTAGTCGATGCCCCAGACTTCGTTCAACAGCCGGTTGCGGTTGATCACCTCGCCCGGATGGTCGTAGAACAGTTCCAGCAGTTTCAGTTCCCGGAGCGTGAGCGGCAAACTGGAGTCCGCTCGGGTGATTTGGTGCCGTTTGCGACTGACCACCGCTTCGCCGAACGGGAACTCGTCGGGCAAGGCGTCCGGTTCCCTCCCGGCTTGGCCCCGTGCCGCACGCCGCTGGAGCGCCTCGACCCGAGCCAGCAGGGCCTGCATGCCGAAGGGTTTGGTGACGTAGTCATCGCCACCCAGCTTGAGCCCCACGACCTGGTCGATTTCTTGGGCTTTGGCCGTCAGGAACAGGATGGGCGTGTGGGTATCATCGCGGCGGATCTGCTGGCAGACCTCGAATCCGTTGAGTTCGGGCATCATGACATCCAGGACGATCAGCATGGGTCGATACTGGCGCCACAGTTCGAGGGCCGTTTGTCCATTTCCGGCGGGCAGGACATCGTAGCCCTCGGCTTCGAACAGATCCTTCAGGCCATCGCGGAGGGCGTCGTCATCTTCGGCGATCAGCAAGGTGGGGTTCATGCTGCGCTCCGATTCAGGGAGAGGGTAAATACGGCTCCGCCGCCGGGGCGGGGGGCGTACTGCAAATCGCCACCCATTTTGCGGGCCAGCCCGCGAGCGATGCTCAACCCCACACCCAAGCCGCCCTGAGGACGCTCCAGCCGGTTTTGGGAACGCGCGAACGAAGTGAACAGCCGGGAGCGGAACGACGGGGGAATCCCGGGCCC
>SLEY01000682.1 GCA_007124535.1 Planctomycetaceae bacterium | reverse complement strand
TGCCGGTGTCGCGGGGGATCGGTTGCCGAAGACCTGTTCCAGCGCGGGTTGTGCTTGCCCAGCGGCTCCAACCTGAGTTCGCAGGATCGGGCGCGCGTGGTCGACGGGTTCCTGGCCCGATTCGGGCGGCGGGCCGCGGCGTGAGCCCCGTGCCGCGAATCGATCCGGGGAGGGGCTAAGAAACGCAATGACCCGCGTAATGGCTGGTTTTCCTCGGGAGCGCGCAAGAAATGCTTTCCGCAGATCGTTTAACGCCCAGCCGGAGGCGCCGGCAATGCCAGGACGCCGGCCGACCATGACATCGACCCAAGTGACGTTCGTGGCAAGAAAAGCGTCGCCGTTGCCCTTGTAGTCGTTGTTCGCTCCTTCGAAGTCGGAGGAATCGGTTGCGCCCGCAATCAGCGCGTTCCCCAAGGCATCCGGGGCAGAGGTCGGGAGAAAAAGCTTGCCACCGCTACCGTAGTCTGGTAGGTTGCCATGGTGAGCGAGGCAACGAGGACGATTTGTAAAGGCGACTTGCAATGACGAAATACCAATTCACGCTGATTCTTCAAGGGCGGCTTGAGCTTACCGAAGACATCGCGGACGCGCTGTTCGAAGCCGGTTGCGATGACGGAACGCCTGGAACTTGCGAAGGAGTATTCTCCATTGACTTCCACCGCGAAGCCGAGTCGTTAGAGCAGGCAATTCGATCAGCGATTTGGGATGTGAAAACGGCGGGCTGCCAAGTGGAGCGGGTTGAGATTGGGGCAGAGGCAATCTTGCAGCCCGTCTGACTTCCATGCTCGCCCCCGACAACTGCTTTTTTTCTTCCGCTGGATCGAAACCGCGGGACAGCGGCAAACGCAGACGTTCGATCCGCAACGTGTAGGTCGGTAGGACCTCCGAACCGCTGACGTTTCCCGTCCGCGCCTTTTTCTCAGCGTTGCTTGCTGGCGTCCTGCAGGCGGCGGACGAACGCGTCGTGCTCGGGCGAGTCCAGTCCGGTGCGGAGCGTGGCGAGCAGGGCCGCGGCGTCACCGGCCAGCAGGGCGGGGGCGTTCAACCACAGTCCGGGAAACTGGCGGCTGCGCAGGATGCCCTCTTGCGGGTCCAGCAACTGGTACCGGTCGGCTCGCAATTCGAACCAGCGGACTTCGCCCTGCCGCGGCAACACCACCAGATACTCGCGGACTCGATTGCGGCGATAGGCGTTCCACTTCGAGTGCAGGTCGTAGCTGGCTGTGGACGAAGCGACCTCTCCGATCCATTCCGGGGCGCCTTCCAGGTAATCGTCGTCCGAGATCCGGACCCGTCCGCCGTGCGTCGGCAGCACGCACAGCAGCACGTCCGGCTGCGGCTCGTTATCGGTGTCTAACCGGATCGTCGTATTGTCCGCGGCCGCGGTACCGGGCGTGGCCGCTTGGTACGTCCCAATCCAAAGGGCAAGCTGCAGATGCGGAGCACCGTGCTGCTGAAGACGGACCGGCGATGGCATATACACAATTCCCTCGATCAATTCGGCTTTTTTAAGGTCGGGCTGCCGGGCGTACCGCTGCTCGAATTCGGCCCGCGTCAAATGATCGCCCGCCTCCAAGCTCCATTCGTTGCCGCTGGCGGTCGGAAGTGGTTGTTTCGAACCAAGGAAACTGGACATTGCGGGAGACTCCGGATCGACATCAAGTGCCGGCTCGGACTGCTAAGCATCTGCCAAGAAATTATGGTCGCGTTCGTCGCAGCCGTCCCGCAGCGCTGTGGCCGGTCTCTGACCGAGCCACCCGGCCGACCGAACGTCTCCCATATCAATGGAGACCTTCGGTCGCCGGTTTCGGCGGGGTCAGAGACCCGCGCCGAGCAGTGCGACTGTTATTTCTTGGCAGTTGCTAAACGAAGGATACACGATCTGTTTCGAGTATCCCACAAGCGGGAATGCCATGTCAACGCCGCACGCTCTCGGGTTCGGAACAAGGAGAGGCCGAGTTTGTTTGGGGGGCGTTCTTGTCGATGACCGGACGTCCGTCGGGCCGGGATACCCAACCTACGGGGAGGTGCAGTAAGCATCTGCCAAGAAACTGCGGTCGCGTTCGCCGCAGCTGTCCCGGTTCCCGCCGCGCTGTGGCCGGTCTCTGACCGAGCCACTCGGCCGAGCGAGGGTCTCCCTTATCGGGGGAGACCTTCGGTCGGCGGTTTCGGCGGGGTCAGAGACCCTCGCCGAGCGCGGTGGTTTCGGCGGGGTCGGAGACCCTCGCCGAGCGCGGGGCGGGCTCGGAGACTCTCGCCGGGCTTGGGCCGGGGTCGGCGACCCTCGCCGAGCGTGGTAGATTATTTTTTTGGGTTGCTTGAGGTGGTGCGGACTAACCCATAACGGTAGTGCGAGGTGGAAGGAAGCACCGAGCGGTAATCCGGGGGCCGGGCACGAGGCGAAATAGCTCGTATTATGGGGTGTCTTTGCGTCGGGAACGATCGGTTTTACGAAAAACTCTTGATCTTCGGGCGGAATCGGTCGATTATCGGGAAACGCCAACGGAGGCTTGGGGATTGCCCCGGCGACCGTCCGATTTGGACGTGTCGACTGGCGAAATGTCTCCTAAGTCGAAAAGAATCCTTGGTTTGTGCGAGGGCCGCGCGTGTTGCGGCAGTTTTACGCAAAGTAAGGACAGATAACGATTTACGGCACGGAACGTCGATCGATCCGTGGAGGCACTGAGGAAAATGCACGCAACGGCTTTACCACGCCGACAAGTGACCTATAGTTTCGGTGCCAGATGGACGGAGCAACGGGCCCTCACACAACATGGCGGGAGTCGGCCCCACAGAAAATGGAGTGTTTTCAGGTAGTTCCTTTCAGTTGCGGGCACTCTCCAGACCTTCAAGGTGACGGA
>SLEY01000528.1 GCA_007124535.1 Planctomycetaceae bacterium | reverse complement strand
TTGGCCAGCTGCAGCAACCGGTTGCGAACCTCTTTGATCTGCGTTTCCAGCTGCTCCTGTTTCTTGTGCGCCGTGGTGACTTCGCGCCAGGCGTGGCTGATCAAGGACAATCCGCCATCGCCATCGGTCATGGCCGCTTCCCATTTCTTATCCGGATCGGCGACGTAGGTCCCGACCATGGAAGCGCCCAGAAAGGCATCGCGGGCTCGTTCCCATTTATCGATTCCGGCCTTCTCCTGCTGTTCGCGGTCCGCATCCCAGGTTCCCGGATAGCGGAGGGGGTAGACGTTGGTAAACGGTCGCCCCTCGCCGCCAAAGTCGGTCATCACCTCGCCCAGCGCGTCGACCAGCTGGGCCAACCGGGTGTTGTAGAGCATGGCGTCGGCGTACTCGTCGCGATTGCGAAACTCCTCATCGATCCCGGTGATTCCCAAGAACAGCGAGGGCAGGATTTCCCGGACCTTCAGCGGCCAGACCTCCTCGCCGTACCGCGCCCGACCCCACTTGTCGATGTGGTACTTCATCTGCGAAGTGACTTCCAGATTCCCGCCCCGGGCCAACAGCAAGAGGGTCTGGATCAGCATCTCCTCCGTGTACCGCTCGAACAGATAAGCGACCTTGCCCCGCTTGACGATCTCCATCTGCTCCTCGATCGTCTCGGCCGTCTGACGTTTGCCCTGTTCCGCGCCCTGGCGGCCGGCACGCATGCCGGGGATGTCCAGGATGTCGATGGACTCAATGGCCTTCCGCCATTCTTCATTCAGCCGGTGGGGCAGGACGGGCATGACCATTTCCAGCATCGCCGCCTGAATCGTCTCCAGTTGCTCGTTGCCGCCGCCCCCGCCCTCGTTGAATTCCAGGACATGCCAGCCGTTCCGCTCGACCATCCGGATGTCGGACCAATCCACCCGTTTGAAACACCGGGAATTCCGCCGTTCATGCAGCTTGGCCCGCTGGCTGTCCAGCAGGAAACGGACGCCCGCCCAATGCGTCAGGATCGCCGGATCGTGCTGGTCGGTGTGAATGCCGCTCAGGAAATTGTTGATCCGAATGAACATGCCGGTCAGCGAGGCCCAGTTGTCCCAGAACAGATTCGCCGCCACCGCCACGTAGCCGTCTTCGCTCAGCGGATAACGGGTCAGCAACCCGTTGAGCACCGATTCCTTGGACTGGAACCCGCGGCGGTCGCAAACCCGCATGTAAGCGTACGCGTCCAACAAATCCAATCGCCAGCGCCGATCCACTTCCGTACTGGAGTAACGGCCCGCCATTTCGTCGAACAGGCTCTCCAATTGCTCCTGCGTCCAGTTCCGATCCGGCGTCGCACATTCCACCTGAAACCCACGGGCCATCACCCGCAACCACTGAGCCCGGGTCAAGGCCCGCACCATCACGGGATACTCGGGAGAAATATTCGCCGCGATCCGGTCCTTGGTCGTAAAACGCGTGACCAACGCCGTCGCCTCGTTCGAACCACTCTGGGGGTTCAAATCGGTATCGAACGACAGATGCTGGAAATAGGCGGGAGGGCCGTTCTGCTCGTCCCGCCCCAACGGGCTGTAGTCGTCGCTGCTGGCCTGCAAAACCCGCCCCATGAACAGGCTCTTGCCCACCTGCGACGGCCCGTACACGGCTGCCGATACGGGCACTTTGGCCGAACTGTACAGATTCGACGCCAAACGCCGCAAACGCGTCAGCTCGAATTCGTCGCTGGCCGCCACCGGCAGCAACTCCGTCTGAATCCGCTGTTCATTAAACTCCGCCACCCAATTCGCCAAATCGGTGGCCAAGTTCTCGGTGTCTTCGGCCAACCGGATGATGCGGCGGTCACGATCGTCAGGAAAACCCACGTTTACCTCAAGCTCCACTCAAAGCACTGAACCGTTCCAAAACTCGGCCACAGGCGGCCGCTTCCCTGTATTCCCAAATTCTCCCCCGTTGCCAGCGGGTAACAAGCCCGCACACCCCTCGCAGAACCGAAAAAATCGCAAACGGGCCTGTTTATCCCTTCCATTACCTGCACGAGACCTCATTTCAGTAGTAACTCCGCCGCCTATTAGAGTAGTTTCACAGCTACCGGTCTCGCTGATTGAAGTCTCGCAAGGCGTCCAGGAACCGAGAGCCACTGGCCCGACTCTCGTCGCGCGCGGCGCGCCCCGCCGGCGGGGTGCTGGACGAACCGGTTGTCCGGCCCGCTGCTGGGGCCGGGGCGCGGGTTTCAGCAGCCGGGGTCGGCGAACCCTCCTGCGGTACGGCTTCCGCGGGACCCGCCGCCACATCGGCCGGATAAGCCGAAGGCGGCTGTTCCCCAGCCGGGTCCTCCGGCGCTTCCGCAGGCCGGGGCGGCGGCGGATCGTCCGGTCCCGGTTGACCACTTCCATCCGAAGGGGGGGCGGCTGCCGTCGCTTCCGGCGACGGAGAACCGTCAGCCGGCGGCGAGCCGGATGGCGGAGCGTCCGCGGGCGGCGCGCCGGGCGGCGGGGAACCGGCGTCGGGACCGTACGGGTTCCCCTCGGCCGAAACCAGATTGCCGTCAGCATCGAAGACGGCCGAACTGTCGCCCGAAGCCGGTCGGCGAATCGTGCGAGTCGTCTTCTTGGTGCGAACCCGCTGGCCATCCGCCTCTCGGTCCACCCGAACCGCAGGCTCCGCCGGTTCGCGGCGGACCGTCTGCCGTTCCCCGCCCTCGCGGTAGACCGCCTCGGTCCGCTCGGGAGCCAGCGTGAACGGCACTTGGAAACGCCGGACGCGATCATCGATTCGACGCTCCACATACAACTCGTAATCGTCGCCCGGCTGGCGAGTCAGACCGGGAACGGCGATCAGCGGGGTCGCGTCCTGCGGGTACGCCGCCCACTCGCTCAACGGCTCCCCGTCCGCAT
>SLEY01000176.1 GCA_007124535.1 Planctomycetaceae bacterium | reverse complement strand
CCGCTGCAACGGCGAAGGACGGGCAACCCCAGCTGGCGACAGCGGTCCAGATCGACCTCTTCGCGGGAACGCGAAGCGCGTCCGAGCACGACAAACGGCCGTTTCGATTCCCACAGACGAAGGATCTCCTCGGTTCCGTCCCCCTGTTCGGCCTGCTCGAGCAAGGCTTCGTCCAAGGCCAGGTTTTCCGCCGGGGTGTCCAGTGTCCGATCCAGCAGCTTCACGACCTGGGTCCCCCCGCCTGACAGCGTCCTTGGAAAAGTTCGCCGCGCCGGGGTGGCGAGTGCACGGGCGGGTTCCGGTTGGGGGGATCAGGCAGGATGTAACGCGCGGTGGCGGTCCAGGGCGAGTCTGCCGGAATTGCCCGAACAACGGTGACCGGTACAAATATCCCATTTCTTGAGAAGAATTTGGAAATTTTCCCCGATTGTTCCCTCCGCGCTTCTTGCTCGAACGACGCAAGCAGACGAGAATCATAAAGAGGAGGGTCGATGCGCGACACCCCCTCACTCTGGCCGGACAGATGGGTTTGGCAGAAGTTTTCGTTCATGTTTGTGGAGCGAAAAAATGTACAACACTTTTTATCGCGGGGCAACTTGGATTTTGTGCCTGGGGGTTGCAGCGGTCGCCTCGGCCCAAAACTGCTGGCAACCCGTTCAATCAGGGTACCGGACCGTTTACCAAACGGTGCATGAGGAACAGCCGGTTACGGTCTATCGCCTGGAATACGAGACGGTTTTCGAAGAGCGAGAGGTCACGGTCCAGCGTCCGGTCTGGGAGACCGAGCAACGGGAACGCCGCTATCGGGTAGCTCGCCCGGTGACGGAGACCAGCGAACGGGAAGAGCGTTACACGGTTCTGCGGCCTGTCTGGGAGACCACATACCGCGATCAGAGCTACGATCGAGTCCGCTATGTGGAGGAGACCGAGATGCGCGAGCAGCGGCGTACGGTGTCGCGGCCGGTGATCGAGCAATCCTTTCGAAACCAGCAGCGGGTGGTTCGGCGTCCGGTGACGGAGACGGTGATGCAGGATCATTCGCAAACGGTGTATGAGCCGGTGACGACGATGCAGACGCGTTACGTCGATCAGGGGGGCATGGTCGCCAATTGGGTGACCTTGCCTGGTGTGGTTCGGAATCGGTTGCGGATTTTGCCGGGTGGGTACGCCGTCGATCCCGTGACGGGGTTGACCTATTGGCGTCGTGGTGGTCTGTATTGGGTCCAGGAACCCACGGCGCCGACGATGGCCCTTCAGCAGCAATACGTTCCGAATGTGGTGGCGGTGCAACAGCCGCAGACGCAGTATGTCGCCCGGGTGGTGAGGGAACAGCGTCCGGTGCAGGTGACGCGGTATGTGGACGAAGTCATCAACGAGCAGGTGCCGGTCCAGGTGCAGCGGATGGAGCGGCAGGAGGAGGTACGGCAGGTTCCGGTGACGGTCCGGCGGCCGGTGGTCGAGCGTGTGGATCATCAGGTCCCCGTGCAGACGCTCCGTTGGGAACGCCAGGAGATGGTGCGGCGGGTACCGGTGACGACGCAGCGAATCGAGTATGAGGAGCGTGTGGAGCAGGTTCCGGTCCGGGTGCAACGGATGGTGACGGAGACGCGGATAGTCCGGGAGCCGCGGACGGTGGCTCAGTGGCGTCCGTACACGACGACGCGTTCGGTTCCGCGGAGGGTTCAGTTGCGTGTGCCGATCGGTTCGTGTGCGGCGGCGCCGCCGGCTGGGGAATCTTTTCCCGCTCCGGCATTGCCACCGGGCACCCAGCCGCCTCCCGCGACGGACGCGCCGGTGTTGCCGGAGCGAGAAGCGCCGGGAGTGCGGACCCAGCGGGTACCGCTCGACCGGGAGCCGAATCAGGAGGCGGAGCCCACGATTCCGCCTCGCGAGGAGGTACCTCCCCGGGATTGGGATGACACGGGTCGGCCGGAATTGGAGCCGGGCGATGCGCCCCTGTTGTTGCCGCCCGAACGGGACGAAATGACGCAGGCTTCGGGCCACACCGCTTGATCAATCAGGATGCAGGAGAACTTGGCGACGATGAGTTATTTGCTGCCGTGCCCGCAGTGCGGTGCGAAACAATCCGTGGACTCGATGCAGGCGGGCGAAAGCACGACGTGTAGTCAATGCGGTGCGACGATCGAGGTCCCGTCGTTTCGCGATTTGCGCCGGTTGGAGCGTGCCGAGTCGAAACCGGCTCAACGAACTACTGTCGGGGGGGGCGAGATCGCCCGCCGCTTGGTATTCGCCGTCGGGCTGATCTTGATCGCCGGCGGGCTGATGTGGGGCTCCCATGCGGGACTCGTCCGCTCCCAATTGCCCGAGGCGGAACCGCTGCCGGACCATACGGTGCAGGCCGAGGCGATGATCGACGAATTCCCGCCCCGCGAGACCTACGATTTGTGGACGGATTTCCGCGATCAGGGACTGGGACCCTACCGGCCGCCCGACACCTACCTCCGCCAAGTGTGGGGCGACTATTATATGCAGCGAATTCTCCTGGGATTGGGCGTCGCCGGGATCGGCCTGCTGATGACGGTGACAACCTCCTTGATCCCCCTGTTTTCGGGTCAGGCGGGCTCCCCGTCGAAAAAGGGCTGAGTTTCCGTCGATAAACGCCCGGCCCATGAGTTTCCTGACACGAATATGTCCGGGAAACCCGTGTCAGCTGGCGTCAATTCGGATCTGCGGCACGAGCCGTTCGCTGTTCCCAGGCGGCTTGGGCCCGGCGCTCGCCTTCTGCCAGCTTTTCCGCGACGCCCAAAGGTTGACCGTCGGCGGTCTGGGCCACGTCGTACATTCCAAACATCCGCAGGGTACCCAACATGTCGGCCGGGTCGATCAGATCGCCCGAGACATCCGCGAAGCGGTCCCCCAGATG
>SLEY01000555.1 GCA_007124535.1 Planctomycetaceae bacterium | reverse complement strand
TCGGTCAAGGACGATTGCTGGGCGGTATGAGTTGGGGGTTTGGTGACGATTGGGTCTGGCGGTTTCGCAAGGTCGACGACCGGGTGCACGTGATCCGCCGCAACGTTCGGTTCAAGGCGAAAGACGGCTCACCGGAAGCCACGGCGGTCGAGTACGCTTTTACCGATAGCGTCTTGTTCAGTTTGCCGATCATCACTCGAGGTCCCAACGGGGGGGACTTGATTGAGTTAACCTCCGTGTTCATGAGCGATTTACCGCAGATATCTCAATCCTTGCCCGGCTTCACGTTTTCGGCGCCCAAATCGACCTGGAAGTCCATTAAAGCGTTTGACAAGAACGTCGAACTCCAGGTGGCGGCCACGTACCAGTCCAGCGGCCAGCGGCAGTTCGAAACGGTGGCCGACTCGCGCGGTGTGACGATCGTGGTCCATTATTCGATCAGCGAGATCCCGACCACCGGTTATCAGCCGCGCCTTGCGGATCCCCGTGTGGGCTATTTCCTGACCGTACTGAAGGATTTTTCCGAACGCGATGCGGATCAGCAGTTTCGCCGGTACATCAACCGCTGGCATTTGGAAAAGGCGAATCCGGAACGGGAAAAGTCGGCTCCGAAGGAACCGATCGTGTTCTGGATCGAAAACACGGTCCCGTTTGAGTACCGCAAACCGATCCGCGACGGGATCTTGGAGTGGAACAAGGCGTTTGAAGAAGCCGGCTTTCTGGATGCGATCGAAGTGCGTCAGCAGCCCGATGACGCCGACTGGGACCCGGAGGACGTGAACTACAATACGTTCCGCTGGATCACCTCCGACGCGGGGTTTGCGATGGGCCCCTCGCGGGTAAATCCTTACACGGGCCAAATTCTGGACGCGGATATCATCTTTGATTCCAGCTTTCTCGCGTTTTGGCAGCAGCGATTCGAGACGATGACCCCCGAGGACGTCGCCGCCATGACGGGGGAGACATTGCCGATTCCAGGCGGTGACTTGGGTACCGGTCCGGGCGGCCAGATGTTCGGCTTGCATTCGCCCCCTCATTCGCACCACCACGAATGCCGGCTGTGTGACGGCATGGCGCGCGAAATGGCGTTCGGAGCGGCCGCGATCGGCAGCTTTGCCCGCGACCCCGAGGAGCGGGCGGAATTGAAAGAACGGATGATCATGCAGGGACTGAAGGACATCGCCATGCATGAGGTCGGCCATACGCTCGGATTGCGACATAACTTCAAGGGGAGCCGGTTGCACAGCCTGGACGCCTTGAACCGTGGGGAGTACGAAGGGCCGATGGTCGCTTCGGTGATGGATTACAACCCGGCCCTGATCGTGCCCCAGGGCTACGAACAAGGGGATTTCTTTTCGACGACCATCGGTCCGTACGACTATTGGGCCATCGAATACGGCTATCGCCAGTTTTCCGGGAACGAGGCCGAAGAATTGAAAAAGATCGCCTCCCGAAGCGGCGAACGGGAATTGCAGTATGCCACGGACGAAGATACCACGGCCTCCGACCCCGACCCGCACTCCAACCGCTTTGACCTGGGCGATGATTCGCTGGCCTTTGCCAAGCAACGGGCCGAATTGATGGGGCAGCTGATCCCAAACCTGGTGGATCGGATGGTCGAAGAAGGCGAAGATTACACGAAAGCACGGCGGGCGTTCAATGTGATCCTTTCCCAATATGGCCAAGCCATGGTCATCGCCTCGCGGTATGTGGGCGGGATCTATACCAGTCGCAGTCATCGGGGCGACGAGCCGGGTCGCCCGCCGATGACGGTTGCGGAGGTCGAGCGACAACGGGAGTCGCTCGGCATGCTGGCCGACCATGTGTTCTGTGACCAGCCGTTTCAGTTTCCTCCCGAAGTGCTCAACAAATTGGGCCCCAGCCGCTGGCGGCACTGGGGAACGAGCCTCCCGCAACAGGATTTCCCGATACACCAGTCGATTCTGATGTGGCAGGAGCGGGTGCTTTCCCAATTGCTGAACCCGACGACGCTGCACCGGATTACGAACAACGAATTGCGGGTTCCGGCCGAGGAGGATGCCTTGACCGCCGCCGAATTGATCCAGCAGTTGACGGCGACGATCTTTGCCGAGGTGCACGGGTTGGAACCCGGCGAATACACCACGCGTCAACCGGCGATTTCCAGCGTGCGACGCAATTTGCAACGCGCCTATCTGCGCCAGATCTCCCAGATCGCCCTGGGCCAGACTTCCGCGCCCCAGGACTGCCAGACGGTCGCCTGGGCCGAACTGGACCAGTTGGGCAACGTCCTGGACGACGTGCTCGACGGTGACGTCCCCCTGGATGCCTATTCCGAAGCGCACTTGAGGGAAACCCAACGGCGGATCGAAATGGTGCTGGAGGCCGGACTCTCGCTCGCCTCGCCCTGAGCGGGCTGGAGCCGCACCTTACCTTCGAGGGGGCTCGGGGGGCGGCGCAGCAGGCGGGTGTTCCAGCAACGCGTCACGGAGCACCGGGGCGACCTCCAAAAACTTGGGACCCGTCACGCCCATCGTGACATAGATGCTCATGAAGGCGTCCACGCTCAGGTTCGAACGGTGGACGGCCTCGGCGGGGACGAACACCAAGCTGCCGCCCAGCGGTACCGGGGCGGTGGGAACCAGCACCGCGTGGTAATCGACCTCGCCGATGCGAAAGCGTTGGGGGGTGGTCAACAGCGCCAGAAACGCCGCTCCGCTCTCCTTGCCAAAGATACAGAAGACCACCCGCATCCCGCGCAGATCCTGCTTTCCCCCCTTCTTATCCATCAAGCGAACCAACTGGCGGACCGTCCGGTAGACGCCGCCGAACAGGGGAACGCGTTGGGCCAAGGCGTCCATGCGTTCCTCGAACAGGGCCCGGGCCCCCACCTGGACCAGCAAGC
>SLEY01000241.1 GCA_007124535.1 Planctomycetaceae bacterium | reverse complement strand
ATCTATGTGGACAGCAGCCAGACGGCCAATGACGTGGCGGAACGCTTTGCTCTGGCCATCGAGGACGCGGTGCGGCGCGGCGATCTGGTGGGCGTGACGGCCCATCTGGACGGCGATCCGGGATACACCTCGCCCGCCGCCCCCCAGGTGCGGATGAACCGTGTCAATCTGCAGGGCGCGACCGGGGTCGAGGTGGTCCGCGAGGATTCGAATCTGGTCTTCGACGGTGTGGTCGGCCGCAACGACCCGGCAGACCTGACGCATATCCTGGTGCCCTTCCACACGGACATGACGCGCGAGGAGGTGGCGGAGGCGATCACGAACACGCTGGAATCGAATCTCTTCAACCCGACCCTCCTCACGGCCAGCGGCGGGGAATTCGCCGACGGCGACACGTTCATGCTGAGCGACGGGATCAACCCGCCGGTGATTTACGAGTTCGAGACGGGCTATGTGCTCGAGATCCCCGGCGCCGGCGGCCAGGCCCTGGCCGGCGGCATCTCCGACGGCGAATTCTTTACCCTGACCGACGCCGCGGGAACGGTCAGCATCACCTTCGAATACGACAAGAACGGCGAGGTCCAGCCCGGTCACACGCCCATCCCGATTGCGGAATCCGAAAGCGGCTTGGGCGTCGCCCGGCAGACGATCCAGGTGATCAGCCAGCATCCGGACAGGGACATTCTGGGCTTGACCCCGCGTCTGTTGAGCGGCAATCGTGTCCAACTGGGCGGCGCTCCGGGGACCCTGTTGACGTTCAGCCCCGGCAGCACCTTGCGGCGCGGCCCGGGAGAACCCGGAGTGACGGCCGGAGCGACGATCCAGGTGCCGGAAACCCTGTCGCTGCAGTTGCCCGATCCGCTGACCCTGCACATCCCCGCGGGCGGCATCGAGGACGGCGAACTGTTCTCGATCCACGATGGTCTGCTGGACGAGCCGGTGGTGTTCGAATTCGAGGACACGGCGTTCGGCGACGGCGTGTTCCCTGGCCACAGCGAGGTGCGGTTTTCCCCCACCAGCACGCCGGACGAGATCGGCCAGGAGATCATTCTGGCCATCGCCCAATCCGGGCTGAATGTCCAGCCCACGATGCTGGGCGGCACGGGCAACATCGACCTGGGTGGCGGGGCCAATTTCGTCCTTTCCCTGCCGCCCGACAGCCCGTTGTTCCCGACCGGTCCCTTGGCACTGCAGGCTCCGCTGGCCGGTGGCGCCGACATCATGGACGGCGACCAATTCACGGTCAGTGACGGTCCCAGCACCTTTGTGTTCGAATTCGACAACCTCGACGATCCGCCCGGCGGCGACGGCGTCTCGCCCGGAGCGATTCGCATCGACTACCGCGAGACGGATACGGCCGAGCAGATCGCGGACCGCATCCTGCAGGCCCTGCAGACCACGCCGGGCCTGCGGCTGAATCCCGTCCGCTCCACCGGCCACGTCCGGATCCATCTGGGCTCCGTCGCCCACGACACCACGGCCGCAGCCCGCGTCACCGCCGATACGGGACGAACCCGGATCACCCAGACCGGCGAACATGATCAATTGGTCGACGGCCAGCGGTTCCTCGTCCACGACGGAACCGAGGTCTTCCGCTTCGAACTGGACATCGACGGCGTCGTCCGGCCGGGCAGCGCGGTGATCAATCTGGCTCCCGGAAGCACACCCCATCAGATCGCCAGTGAGATCATGTACCAGATGGACCAGGTGGGGCTGGGAATCGCCACCGAATATCTGGGCGAGGGACAGATCCATCTGGGCGCGGGCGAGCAGTATCAGCTGGACACCTCGGACGCTCCCGGGCTGACGGTCCGCGGGGAACCGGGCGTGATTCCGGACGGGCTGACGTTCCTGGTCACCGAAGGGGCCAACAGCGTTCGCTTCGAATTCGACAAGGACGGCGTGTGGGAAGCCGGGAATATCCCGATCGCGATCAGCGACCAGGATACGCAGGATGAGATTGCCGAGAAAGTGGTGGCTGCGCTGGAATCGGCCGTCTCCGGGCTGAATCTCTTCCCGGTCAATCAAGGCGGGGGACACATCCATGTGGGGACCTCCGAGATCCATGCCGTCACCCTGACGAACAACGTGACGCAGCCGGACGCGATGAGCCTGCACATTCCGGCCCCCGGCGGGCTGCTGGGCGGGGTGGTGGACGGCGAAACGTTCACGATCACCGATGGGACCGATCCCTTGGCGCCCGTCGAATACGTCTTCGAATTCGACAATGACGGAGACGTGGTTGCGGGACGCATCCCGGTGCCCTTCACCGCCACGTCGGACCAGAACGACGTGTCCCACGCGGTAGTGGAAGCCATCATCAGCCAGGAGGCGCTGGGGCTGACCCCCCGCTACGTGGGTGACGGCCTGGTGGAATTGGGCGGGGACCCGGAGATTCTGGAGTTGAGTCTGAATACGAGCGTGTTGACGGGGACGGGACAGGCCGGAGCCCAGGTGCCCAACGTCCCGGTGCGGTTCGCTCCCAGCGAGGACTTTACCGCCACCGACATGGCCGCGGCGATCAGCGAAGCCATCAACAGCACCCTGGCTCTGAACATCGAAGCCTCCAGCGGGGAAGCGAGTCGCGCGGACCAGCGGCGGGTCACGTTGCGACACACGGCCGGTTTCCCGACGGACATCACGTTCACACCGGATGCCGCCGGCAACCTGCGACTGACCTCCCCGACGGATGTGGTCAAGCGGAATCGGGATCTGATCCGGATCATTGGCCAGCAGGTCACGGACCCGGGTCCGCTGGGCCTGGCCAACAGCTTGCCCGGTGATTCGCTGGGCGATTTCAATTCGCCCACGCGGGGGCAGTCGAACCAGTTCGAAGGCCTCTATCTGGACGATTTCATCATCGGCTTTGCCGAGCGCGGGGAACAGGT
>SLEY01000561.1 GCA_007124535.1 Planctomycetaceae bacterium | reverse complement strand
TCCAACGCCCGCGTGCTGCCGTCGCTGGTCTCGTCCTCTCCGCGGCGCAGGTTGGCCAATTCGGCGCAGAAGACCTTGCCGCCGCCCACGGCAACACTCAAATCGGACCGGGCCATTTCCACGTTCCAACGCACTTCGGCGGTGTGACGATCCACGCAGAGCAGATGCCGGCCGCTGGTCCCCACGAGATGGCTGCCGGTGACACGCAGATTCGCCCACGGCTCGTCGAGATCATCGGGCAGCTGGATGCGCCCGGCGAACTGGCCTGTGGCGGCATCCAACACCAGGCAAGTGGTTCCTTCGCTGAGGTAGATGGCATCTTCCAGCGCCACCAGTTCGGTCGCCGGCGAAAGGCCTGCCGGCGGCGACCATCTCCGTTGTCTCTGCAGGCGGACCGCGTCCCGGGCACGGGCTTGGGCGAGCGGCTTCACGCCAATGGGCACTTCGGTTTCCCAGAGCGTGCGGCCCGTATACACGTCCGACGCATGCAATAGCCCCTCTTCCAAAAGGATGCGGCGGCCTCCCGCTACACGGACCAGGACGTGTCCGGGATAACGATGCGTCTCCGGCGACCGGTAGGCGGCGTCCCCGGCCGTATCGAACCAAAACTTATGCCACCGGCGTTCCCCATCAAACCACAACACACCCAGATCGGAGCCGACTCGCTGGTCTTTCGAGGCCCCGGTGCTGGCGGCATTGGCTTCGGCATGCGACCAATCCGCCGCTCCTGGCAGAGCGCCCTGGCGGCTGACCAGGACGTAGCCGTCCTGCTGGCGGACATGCGCGTTGAGGAACGCCTGGCCGTCCACGGCGCTTTCGACATCCAGCCGTGCGGCCCGCGCGTCCGGCAGACAGGCCACGCCACCGTAGGGCCGCAGCGCGGGGAAGACCGCGTCGGCCCACGTGTCCAGATCGTCCTCTGACAGAACGCCGGCGTCTTCGGAAACAATCAAGCTGGCCAGGTACGGCGGAAACGGATAATCCAGCGGGCAGCCCTTCAAGACGGTCGCCCGCGAACCATAGAAGCCAGCCTGATGGAGACGTTGGCGGAGTGTGTCCACCCGATCGGAGTGGGCGTCGACCGCGATCACGTGCAAATCCGACTGCCGAACCAGTTCCTCGACCAGCCGCCCGTCATCGAGCCCCAGCACCAGCGCATACCCCTCGCGAACACCGGTTGCGGCGAGGAGGTCGGCCGCCTGGTCCGTCCACTCGTCGCGGTCCGGAATCGGAGCCGCCGGCGGCGACAGGTACGGAGGATTCTCGAACTCGACGGTCAAATACGGGCGACTTTCACGGAGTTCCCCAATCTCCTGGGCGCTGACGAACGCGTGAATGTTCCCGTCGGCCGTCACCACGAAGAGCTTTCCATCGGCGGCCAGCATCCGGTGGGGTTCGCCTTGCACGCCGGCACGCCACACCAACTTCGGCTGACCGGCGTCCGTGATGTCGAGCGCTTGCACCACGCCGGGCGCGCCCAAATATAGACGTTCGCCGGCCTTGAGATGCACGGTGGGATGCGAAGGCGTGTCCCACTTTCCCCAATGGGCGTCCACCGGCTCGCGGGTCAGGCGAACTCCGGGGTGCGAAGACCATTCCCAAAGCTGCTCGAATTCCGCCACAAACGTATCCGGATGCACGTCGTCGCGGCGGTACGAGGGAAGTTCGACCTGATCGCGTTCGCGAAGCGTAACCGAGGCAAGATCGCGGGCCTGCAGGCCTTCCGGGCCACTTTCATATAGCACTTCTGGAGTGAGCACCGGCTGGCGAAAATCGTAAAGCGGCCTTTGATTCGCCGGATCGACCTCCAGCCGTGTCAAGCCGCCGGGATGGAGCCAGCGTCCGTAACCCGGATTGGACACTCGCTCTTCATAAGGGCGAGTGACGTCGTAGAAATCGCCGCCATGGACGAGGAAATTGTCGATACCGGCGACGAACCACGTTCCCTTGGGATGGCCGACACGCCCTCCCCATCCCATCGTGTAGTCTTCGAGTTCCCCGGTCTCGAGATCGAGGAAGGCGGCCAGTTGAGCCCCATTGGGGACGACCAGTTTGTCCCCCACGATCGCCAGATACCCCTGGGGCGTCAAACCGGAGTCGAACCCGATGCCATGATCCCAGTTGCTTTCCGGGATACGGTGGCTGTCCGTGTTCGACCAGACCGCTTCGCCCGATCGGGCGTCCACCGCGTGAACAAACACGCCTTCGGTGGGGAAAATCCCGGCGGCGAAATAGAGGACGCCGTCCGACAAGACCGGGCCCCCCCGAGCCGGCCAAAGGGAAACCAGCCGTCCATCGCCAAGGACCCGGCGCTCCTGCCGGCCGTCGGGGAGCCCCCGGAACCTCCACAGCAAGGACCCTTCCTCGGCGTCCACGCAGTAGAGATAACCATCATCCGACACGAAGTACACCTTGTCTTCCCAAGCCACCGGGGCGAAACGCACCGGGCCCTCCGCGAAAAAACGCCAACGTTCCGCCCCGGTCTCGGTGTCCACCGCCGTCACGCTGTCGGTAACCATCGAGGGGACGAACAGGGTGTCGCCCCGCACGACGGGTTCATAGGAGGCGTCGAACGCCAACCGGATTTCGGTGGGATAGGCGGGTCGCGGCGCCGGCAGGGTTCGCGTCCAACGGAGCGTGAGGTCGTCGGGCAGCGAGTGCGGTGTTGCGGCGGTACGGCCCGCATCGTAACGGAACTGCGGCCAGTCCCCGGCTTGCCCCCGCCCTTCGCTTTCGCCCCCGCGGTCCATCCTCAAAGAATCGACTTCCTCCCCGAACGCTGCCACGGCGAGCAAGCCGATCGACCACGTCAGGAACCATGCCACCCTCGCCACGCTTACGTGATTCGTGAACCCCATCACTGGTAGTGCTCCTTTTTCGGGCCGATTG
>SLEY01000023.1 GCA_007124535.1 Planctomycetaceae bacterium | reverse complement strand
CGCACCAATACCGCCAATTCGCTGGCGACACCTTGCAGACGTTCCAGTTCTTTCACTATGGCAATCCGTCCTCCAGTTCACTCGGGGCAGGGAGTCGTGCAAAATCGACCCCCCGAAATAGGCTGTGTTTGGTCGGGGGGTGGACGCGGCGGATCGCCAGCGGGCCCCCAGACCCCTTCATCCATAAGTATAACGGTTTTCTCGTAGCCGTCGAAACCCGGCTCGCCAAGGTTGCAGGCCGCTCTTCAGTTCACGGGAGCACGCGGGAGTTCACGGGCGCTTCCACGCTGGACGGAAACACATGGGCGGGGTGGCAGTCGGTACAGATGGGTACCGCACGGCGGATCGAAAGGTCGGGCCGGTCGGGGGCGGACGCGGCATGCTGGCAACGATGGCAGGCCGCGCAAAGGCGGTCCATGTCGGCTCGGGCAAAGACCTCGTCCGGTAAAACCTCGTTGTTCTCGTCCTGGACGTGGCCTTCGCTGGGACCATGACATTCGATGCAGCCGATGTCGGCCAGATCGTGGCCACTGCCGACCCATTGGTCGGAGACATCGACATGACAGCCCGCACAGCCTTGTCCCATGCCACCCGCCTGGTGGGCCTCGGCTTCCGCCAGCAAAGCCCGCCACTCGGGACTCATCTCGGCCAGCACCTCTTCCGCAGTGGCTTCGATATCGGCCGGCGGGTCGTCCGGATCGGCAACGACGTGGTCTGGGGCCGATTTTTCGCGGGCCGGTCGTTTGCTCGGGGAAGCCGGGCTGCTGTCCACGTCGATCGCATCTCGGGCCAGCGGCTCGTCCACCGGAGCTGCTTCCGGGGCCGGACCGCAGCCACAACCGGCGGCCGCAGTCCAAACGATCCATAGGGCCGCCAGCATCCTTGGCCGCGACCCGCCGCGTCCCGCCAACATCTCGCCCGCCGCATGGTATCGAGGGCGATCACGCATAGCACCAACCCTTTTCCAACCAAGCATGTTCTCCTCGAAGAACCGGGGTTGCCGCAGCCAGCTGCTGCAGCCGGGCATGGTCCTCCGGAGAGAGACGCATCCACGAGCCACTGAAGTTCATCTTCATCTGCTGGATCGTGTGAAATCCGCACAGACACACATCGACGGCCGAATTTTCCAAAACGAAGGCGATCATCTTACCCGGCAAGTTCGCATCGGCCCCGGCCAGATCCCGATTCGCCAGCAACGATCCGCGCGCGAAGGGCTTGATGGTGATCACGCCCAAACCCGCCTGCTGAGCGGCCGGCATGACCGCTTCGGCAACCCGGTGCCGGATGTTGTAGGGCATCGAGCAGACGTCGAAGTGGGCCGCGAATTTCTGGAAGGCGACAAAGAACCACTTGGGCTCAAAATGACTGCCAAACCCAGCGAAACGAATCTTGCCCTGCTGCTTGAGCTTGTCAATCGCCTCGATCGAATACGACATGTCCCAATAGCCCGATTGGGGAGTAACGTTCGCGACGTTGCTTAACAAGAGCACGTCGATACAGTCGATCTGCCACATGCGCAACCGGTCTTCGGTCCATTGGTAGACCTCCTTTTTGTCGGCCTCCACACCTTTCATTCGGTGCGACGGGCGGACGCAGATCACGGCTTCGTCTCGCCGTTTCAACCTCCGCAGGGCCTCGCCGGGAATGGTGGATTCCAGTTCCGGCGTGCAGGAGTCGAAGAAGTTCACCCCCATGTCCAGTCCGGCGGCGATCATCTCGACCGCCTCATCGATCGTCACGCGGCGATAGCCGTCACCGTCGGGCACCCGGCGATACGACCAGCTGTGACCGCCATAGCCGATTTCTGATACGGACAATCCGGTCTTTCCCAACTGCCGATGTCGCACGCGGCCCTCGACGGGCGTTTCCTCCGCTTGGGCCGTGCGGGCGGCGTCGAGGCCGGCGCCGCTCACCGCACCGGCTGCGACCCCCTGACCCAAACCCTGCAGAAACCGCCGCCGCGTCCAATCCGATCCATGATTCTCCCGAGATGAATGGATAGTCATCGAGTTCAACCTCCCCGCAATGATGCTGGTTTCGCCGCTCGGGCACGATTCGAGTCAAGCCTAGCAGAAACCGGGCCGGTTGCAAGATGGACTCGTGCTCGTACTCAGGGCAACGCTACTGCGACCGCAATTTCTTGGCAGAGGCTAATCGAGTTCGGCGGAAAGACCGACGTGAATCGCCGCACGTACAACCGAGGCGGTTGCGTTGTGGAAAGGAGCAGAATGGGGCGTGATGATGACGGTAATCGTGGCCATGACGGATTGGATGTGCGTTTTTCCGCCTTCGCGATCAAGAAGGGACCGCGGGGCCAGCTCAGAGCCGCAGGGCTTTTCACGAATCATCGCGAGCATCGAACCCGATCGGTAGCAGCAAACTGCAACCCGGAGACAGTGCACTTCGGGAGGGAGTCCGTGGGGTGAAAGCATTCCGGTTTGCAACCCGCTACGCCAAGACCGCGTGGCTGCCCCTCACGGACCGTGCCTCAGTGCCTCATGTCAACGCCCGCCGGACATGGCCGACTTGGGGGCAATGATCCAAACTGCTCGGCGCTCCGCTCTCCTTTCTCGATGTGATACTCGGGCCTTCCTGGTTCCGCCAGGATCGCGGGGACGGGGTGCGGTTCGCGTTCCGATGTTCGATCCATGCCCGGGAGACTCGTACGGTGAGTGTCCAGAGCTTCGAACCGGGGCGCCATGGGGCCGATAGGCTGGAGTTCCGGATCGGGCGTCAGTTTCCACTGGTCGATCTTTGTACCGGTTTCCCTCACGAAGAGCAGCAGTTCGACGTGTCCGGCGGGCAGGTCCAGCGGGATCGGTTGGCGTCCCGGGTGCGACTCGAATCGCCGCCATTTCCAGTCCGGATGCTGTCCCGTATGCCAGGCGGTT
>SLEY01000288.1 GCA_007124535.1 Planctomycetaceae bacterium | reverse complement strand
TCCGTAAGCGCCGTTTCGATTTCATGGGACGCGTTGGAATCCAGTTGATCGCAAGCCTGTTGGTACACTGAAACTGCCATTGTTCCCCGCAGGTGTCGATCGGTCATGTTCCGTTTCTGGAGACAAACTTAAACCAGACCTGAAATGGAGTCTTTTCAATCCGCTGCTCGCAGGGAAAGTCCCCACATCGTTATCCCCTCATTGTAACTCGCCGCCGGCCAAGCGCAACCCCGGAGTACCACCGCCGATCCCAGAGTCCGGCCTAAAACCGCTCTATCAGGGGGTCAATGAAGAGCAGCCAGCTTTTTTGGGGGGGCATGCACAGCCAGGTTTTCGAACGGGAGTGAACCGGGGAAAGTCGCGGGATGGAAGTGGGCATCCATCCCAAAAATCCCCCTGACAGCACACCCTGTTCACCACGCGAAGAGTGCGATCTCAAGCAATAGCTGGGGGGCCCCTTCCAAGTAGTAGGATTTGGTGGAGTGTACTGCGCCGTGGTGGTTGAAGTCGGAGGACTTGAGGATGACGAGTCAACATCGCCGCGGCGGCTGCGTCGCCGGGTTGGTCCGCGTCGAAGCCGCAGTGGATTCGGCAACCGTGACGGATTAGCCCGGAAAGCCAGCGGGGGTTGGCACGCGCTCCGGATGTCGAGATGCAGATTCGCTACGGCTACAGGTAGAAGGCTGACCGAGACGCCCGACTGCCGGGCGAACCGATCGATGTGGTGCCGGCCGCGGATCCCGCACCCCATCACGCCCACGCGAATCGTGTCATTCGCCCCCAGGACTCGCGAGGCTGCGACGCGGGAGGCTGCGACGCGGGGCGCGGCCAGTCCGGCCGTGGCGGCCAGCGAACCGGCCAGGAAGCTTCTTCGATTCAGGTTCATAACACGTGCCTCCGGTTGGGAATAGCAAAGTGACCCGCGTTTATTGTGACCGGTCGGCGAGGCGGGGTAAAGCAGTCATTTCCAACGTTGGATGCGTTGTTGGACGGCTTGTGCTTTTCGCTTCTCGCCCGCTTGTTCCCAATAGGCTTGCTCGTTCAGGAGGCTGAGCAGCAACTGATCGTGATCGCCGGACCGCTCGAAACGCGCTTGCGCCTTCTGCAACCACTCCAGCCCGGCCTGCTGGTTGCCGAGCAGGAGGTAGGCGAGTCCCAGATCGGCTTCGGCTCGGGCGCGGCCGGGCCAATCGGGGTGAGGTTCGTCCTCCAGGGCCCGCTGCAGCAATTGAAATCCCTGTTTCGTATTGCCGGCTTCCAATCGCAGGGTCCCGAGCGTGGCCAAGGCGGCTTCGCGGGTGGGCGAGGCGGCTCGGTCCGACAGCGCCAGCAGCAGGGCGGTGGCCGCGGAGGGTTGATCCAGGGCGATCAGCGCTCTTGCCTGCCCCCATTCGAAATGATGCCGTTCTTCGTCCGAAGCGCCCAGGGCATGGGCCCGCTTCCAGGCGACCAGGGCCGCTTGCGGCTCACCGCGTTCCAGTCGCCAGTGGCCGATGCAGGCCCAGACGAAACGTTCCGGCGCGGCCTGGCGAGCGGGGTCCTCCGAATTTGGCGGCAACGGACCGCCCCACGCACCGGTTTCGGCAGCCAAATCGGCCAGACGGTCGATCGCTTCGGACGGCCATGTCCGATCGGCCGGCCGCGTTTCGGCCGCCTGCTGCCAGAAACTGGGATCGAACAGGGGCGGATCGGAGAGCAACGTCCGGCCGGCTTGGCGAACGGCGGCCTGCCAAGCCTCACCCGCCGCCGCAAATTGGCCGGCATGTTGCCAGGCCTCGCTCGCTTCCAATCGCAACTGCGCTTCGTAGTACGGGGGCGCTTGGCGCGCCTGCCGGACCGCCCGTTGCAGCAGTTCGGCGGCCGCGCCCGCTCGGCCATCCCGCCGCAGCGCCCTGGCCGTCAGCTGCTGAGCGTCCAGGGCCAAGAGCAGGGGCAGCGCATCCTCCTGCTGCGGCAGCAGGCCGATTTGCAACGCTTCGGCCGGACGCTGCTGGCGGAGCAAGGCAACGAACTCGGCCCGCCGCCGGGCGTATCGCGTGTAAGGCTCGGGGCGCCGTTCCCGCTGGTCCAGCAGTTCCTCCCAGCCCGTTGCGGTTCCCGACCGGCGGACTTGGGCGTCGTGGGCCGCCGCCATTGCCCGGAGCGCCGCCGTCTCGGCCGCCTCGGGCGGCGCGCTGCGCAGCCGTTCCCAGGCGACCTCCGGGTAACGCTGGACCAGCCGAACCGCCGTCCCGCGTTGGTCCTCGGCCAGCAGATCGGCAACCTCGGTCTGCAAACGTTGCGGCGAGAGGGCGGCCGCGGCCGGTCGCGAAAACACCGACCCATCGCCGTCCACTTCCACACCGACCTCCCGCGCGTCCCCGCCCGCGGAAAGGGCCTCCGAACGCGTGGTGTCCGGGCGAGTCAGCAAGTCCAGCGACCAGGAACCTGACGGCAGCCTAGTACATCCGGCCAGCAGCAGCAGCAGCGCGGCCAGCAGGGCAGGTGCAAGGGTACGGAAATCCGGCATGAGTCTAATACCTCGGCGGATGCACACTGTGAAAGCGGAAGCGGTTTTCCAGTTCGTTACAAGGAGGGGTGGGCCGCACCGCTTCCCACGGGGCGTGCGAATTCAACGTCGGGTGGCCGTCCAGAGCGTTCGGATGAATGCTCAATTCCCGCAGCAGCGCCTCGCTCATCGCCGCCGACTCGGGTGGCGTGTTGAACACGTAAGGCCGGATCATGATCAGCGTCTCGCGCCGCTCACGCAGCGTCGCCTGCCGCCGGAAAAAGAAGCCGACCACCGGCAGTTTGCCCACCACCGGCACCGCCGCCCGCACGTCGCTCACCTCCTCTTCAATCAATCCCCCCAGGGCGACCGTCAAACCGTCCTTGGCCACAATCGTCCCCGTCGCCGTCTGCCGGCCCACCGTGTCCACATTCACCTGCTGAACCCGACCCTGATTGTCCAGTACCGGAATGCTGGCCCCGCCCGGACTCTTGCGCGATTGCTGCTGGGCGATCCGCAACGTCACCGTCCGGTCGGCATTGATGCTGGGCGTGATCAGCAGCAGTTGCCCCACATCGCGAAGCTCGGTAATCGGCGTACCCATAATGTTGGTCTGCGTCGTGCCGGTGGCCACAATCTGCGGCGACTCGAAACCGATCGTAAACGGCTCGGTCTGGCCGATGAAGATCCGGCTGACTTCGTTGTTGGCGGTCAACAGCAGCGGCGTGGCCAACGTGGTCACCCGGTTCTTGCTCTCCAGCAACTGCATGCGAAAGCGAAAATGATCGCTGACGAACTGGAACGTCAAATCCTCGCTGCTGGCCGCAGTGCGCCACGCGCTGGACGTCTCCGGGCTGATGGGCGAATCGCGCCGCTCCCGCGGGGGCTCGATCCGCGCCGGATTGTCCGACGCCGGGGGCAACAGATCGCCGGTGGCAAACCCACCCGCCAACGTCCCGGAATCGGAAAACTGATAGTCGAACACCGAATTGAAATCATCCCCCAAGGCGACCGAAAGGATCTTGACTTCCAACAGCACCAGCGGCGTCGGCACATCCAGACGCTGGATCAACTCGGTGATCTGCTCCATCGTCCGCTCGTCGCTGGTGCGGACAATCAGCTGGTTGTTGCGCTGAATCACGGCCACGAAGATGATGGCCCGGCGGCGGCGGAGCAGTTCGTCCAAACGCGCTTGATCCAACTCGTCCTCCTCTTCGGCGTAATAGGCTTCGAGCACGGCGATCTCTTCGGCCGACAAGTCCTCGAAACGCTCCAGCCGCGGCAGCGCCCGGGTGTCCCGGCGCTCCCGCTGGGCACGGACATCGCGGGCCATGTCCTGGCCGCGGCCGCGACCGAATCCCAACCCGCTCCGGCCCGTGCCCGCCGTCCGACCCGCCGCGCCCCGGGTCTCCGTCCCGAACAACCCCAGACCCTCGCCCCGCTCGTCGACCATGTCGAAGCGTTCGAAACGCTGTTGCAAGTCCTCGAACTGCGTGTCCCGGCGAGTGTCGTCCAACGTCAGGTAGACCCGATCCCCGAAAATGCTCTCAATCGTCCGGGCCACATCCACCGGGTTCGGGTACAGCAGCGTGAACACCTCGGTCTGCTCGTCGCGAAACGTGGCCAGATCGCGGTCGTATTCCTCAACCGTCGAGATGTGCAGCACCCCGCTTTCGGGATCGACCCGAGTCCACAGATTATGTGACTTGGCCAACGCCTGAATCGCACTGCTGGCCGTGACATTTCTCAGGTAGAGCGAAACCTGCTTCTCGCCCGCCGCGGCCGAGGCGACGGCATTGACCCCGGTCTGCTCGGAAAACAAGCGCAAGGCGTCGCCCAGCGGCAGATTGCGGAACTCGAACAAATCGAAAACCGGCTCGACGCCGGCCGAACGGGGAGCGGGTTCTCCGGAAATCGGCGGCAACGGCTCGCGAAACCCCGGTTCCGTCTGCGGTTCGGGTTCCGCACGGGAATCGGCTGCGGCGGCCGGATCCGCATCGGCCGGCAAGGGCAACGGGGCCGTCGCGGCCGGTCGCGATGACCGCGACCCCTCTCGTGGCGGCAACCCCCATTCGCCCCGATCCGCCCCCGCGGCGCTGCCCCAGATCAGGGCGAACAGAATCGCCATAAACCGTGTGCTGCGCTGTCCATCCATGGACACTCGCCTCCTTGCTGAAATTCCGTATCTCGATATGTGCCCGACCAGGCCTGCTTGCTGGCTCTCCCCGTGGGTCGGGCATTCCTGCCCGACGGACGTAGGCTCATCGACAAGAACGTCCCGTTGACCACGAATCCCTCACTGCGGATCCACCATGGGGATCGTCGGGCAGGAATGCCCAACCTACGGACCGATTTCTTGCGTGTCGTTCGGGCTGTTTCCGTTCCGTATTATGTGGGTTCGGTACGTCAATTGTGATTTGCGGCACTAGCGCAGTATCATGATTTTGCGAAACGGCAGTACTTCGATGCGGACTTCCGACGCGTCGATCCGCTGGACTTGCAACGTCACCCCGCCGATTCCGCCCCCCGGCTCCTCGACGGTCAACTCGCTGTCTTCATGCAAGACATACAAGGATTCGTCCAGTTCCAAGAGGATGGCGGGCGGAGCGGACGGGCCGACAATCCGGCCTTTCAACACCATTCGCGGGACGGTCAATCCGGCCGCAGCACCGGCGCGGCCCGGTTGCCCCAACCGCAGGGGGGCCACCAGATCACGCAACTCCTCGCCCGGCTCCGTCGGGTCACGTCGCTCCGCCGGACGCTCCTCAGGCGGCGCCACGGGCCGCTCCTGGTCCGGTTCGCTCGGGGCCGGCAATTCGGGTAATTCCCCGATGGCTTCCTCCCACGAAGCCGTTTCGCTCCGCGGGGCAAGGATCCGAGCGGAGCCGCCTGTATCGCCCCGAACGGAGGAAAGAAGAACAACCCAACCGAATAAAAACACGCTGCTTTGGAAAAGAATTCTTGCCATCAGGGAATCACCCGGCAGCTGCGAACAGCGCCATGAAAAAGGCAATGTAAATGAACCCCACAATCCCCCCGACCACCACGATGATCGCCGGTTCGACCAAGGCGGCCAAGCGGGCGATCGCACGCTGTAGTTCGTCCTCGTAAAAACGCGCCACTTCCTCCAACACCTCGTCCAACGTACCCGCCGATTCGCCCACGGCCACCATCCCCGACAACATGGGCATAAACGCCTGCTGGCCGGCCAGCGGCGCGGCCAGCGACCCGCCTTGAATCACCGCATCCCGTGCGCCCGAAACCCGGCTGGCCAGATACCGGTTCCCCATCAACCGCTCCACCGTCCGCAGACTCTCCAGCAACGTCACCCCGCTACGTAACAACGTGGACAACCCCCGAGCCACCAGTACCGTTCCCGCCAGCCGGGTGAGCCCGCCCAGAATCGGTACGCGCACCCAGTAACGATCCATCCAGAACCGGCTGGGCGGCCAATGCCGCAGACCCACAAATACCCCCCCCAATAGCAAACCGACGACGACGCCCTGCAGCACCCAGGCATGAATGAAATCCGTCAAATCGACCAGGAACTGGGTCAACGGGGGCAGACGGCGACCCATCGCGCCCAAAAACTGCTGCAATTTGGGGATCACGCTGAAGACCATGAAGCCCGTAACCCCCATCGCGGCCACAAAAACGATCGAAGGATAGGTCAAGGCGCCGAGCAATTGGGAACGCAAACGCCGCCGTTGTTCCAACCCGCTGGCCGCGCGGACCAGCACCGATTCCAGTTGGCCCGTCTGTTCACCCACTCGGACCAGTTGGACCACCAAGGCGGAAAACGAAGGATGCCGAGCCATCGCTTCGGCCAACCCGGAACCCTCCTGGATCTGACGCGAAACGTCACTCCAGACCCGCCGAACCCCTCGTCGAGGTGACTGTTCGACCAGCGTTTGCAGGGCGTTCAACAGCGTCAAACCACTGCGTAACATCACGGCCAATTGTCGCAAACTCACTTCGATATCACTCGAACGGATCGGCAAGCCAAATCCTACCCCTCCCTCGCGGTCACCACCCCGGCTTGTCTGGGCACGTACCTGGAGCACCATCCAGCCACGGTTGCGCAAGTCGGCTGCGGCCGCTTGGGGCGTGGGGGCATCCACCGAACCACGGAGGGGTCGGCCAGCGCGATCTCGAGCCGAATATGTGAAGGTAGCCATGGTCATGCCTGAAAAACAGTGTCTCAAACTAGCTTATCGGAATCTTCCTTCGGGATCGTTAAATTTTTCCCAATCGGTACAGATTCACCCTGCGACGATCCAGACCGCCTTGCTAAGTCCATCATACGAGGCCCAGCCGTTTCGGAAAACGGCCGGAAAAACAAGATCGCCGCAGTGCGTCGTTGCCACGACGTCACTGCGGCGATCAGGGATCATGATCGGCCGCCCATCCGCGGTCACGGATCTTCTTGGGCACCGACGGGCGTCATTCTTCGGTCGGGATTTCTTCGATCCGGACTTCCAGACCGCAGAGCAACGGTGGTCGAGCGGCGCTTTGGTGGGGAACCAACTCGAGCGTCAGGCCGCCATCTTCGTCCAGGGCCAGGTGTTGGAATTCGCGGACCTCGATACGGTCGGGCGCTCCGGCCGCCTGGACGACATCAAAGGCTTCCAGCACGGTTTCGCCTTGCAAGCGCACATCGAACACGCGTTGCCCCGGCTCCAGGGATTCCGGTTCGGCAAAGTGCAGTCGCACGGTGTAGCGGGCGGTGTCCTCGGGTTGGTCCGCATCGCGGTAGAGTCCGTCCAAACGAACTTGGCGGATACCTTCGGCGCCGTGGGCGGCCACCCAAGCCGGACCGCAGTTTCCGGCCAGCAGCAGCGAATGTCGCTGGAACCAGCGGGGATCGTCCCCGTCCACCGTTTGCACTTCGACCGGTACCCGCGGGGCCGACACGTGGCTGCGGCGGGGATAATTCACCCACATCAGGCCCTCGGCCACACGGTTCCCCGGGGCCCCGAAATTGATCCCCACGCGGCGGATCGTACCGGGCTCCGGATCGCCATGCGAGCTGGTCGTCCATTTCTCGACCTCGGGCATGGTCACCAGACCGGCCGATGTCTGCAGTTGGTAGGCACAGGAACAGGTCCGCGTGTAGTCGGGGACGTTCAGCAGCCCGCCGGCGGCGATCATGTTGTTGGTGCACCCGGCGCGCACCCCGGACAGATTGCTCGTCCCGCTCTCGTTGTCCAGATCGTGGACCGAGGCCATGCTGGAGCGGAAGGCCAGCAGGTGCCGGCTGACGTTCTGGGTCCCACAGCGTTTGTTGGCCGTGATACCCCAACGTTCGGGCAGGTCGGTCATCGGATGGATCCGATCGATGCGTTCGCCGGTCAGCAGATCGCGGCTGATCGGGAAGATCCGCCGCTCGGCTTCGTGCAGGGCCAGGGGTCCGCGGCTGAATCCATCCTCCTGCCGCCAGAGTTCGCGGCCGTCGCTGCCTTGCAGGGCCACGATTTCTTCCCGCGGTTCGTCGGGCAAGGTCTGGCGGCCGCCGGGGCGGCCTGACTGGATCAGCACATCGTGCTGGGCGGAGTAGGCCAACCAGGTACCGAACACGTGGTCGTCATACGTCCACTGGATTTCGCCCGTCTCCACATCGATGGCCCGAATCTCCGGCGCCACTTCCGGTTCGATGCCCCGCCGGTTCAACCAGGACCAGATCTCTTGAGAGATATGGTCGATGGCGAATGTGCGGCCGTTGGCCGTGGCGATGGCATTGTGCCGGAATCCGTGCCGCGCCTGATGCACCCATTGGATTTCGCCGGTGTAGCGGTTCATTGCCAGCAGGTATTCGCTGGAGGTGGCGTTCCAGTGCCAGGGCACGCCGCGTTCCACGATAATGTGGTTCGCTCCCCGCGGCGTTTCCAGATCGGGGCGTTCCGGCCGCTGGGCGTAGATGTGCGGGTAAGCCGCCACAATCAGATGATCGCCCGCCGTGCTGATATGGCCCCAGCGCTGTTCCAGATCGGTGGTGACCTGTGCGGCATAGGAGGGCGACGAATCGTCCAGCAGGGCGTGCAACGTTTCACGATCCGGCATTTCGAATTCGGCCAGGATCTCGCCGGTGGCCAAGTCCAGGCGGAGGCAGCGGTCGCGATGCATGATGTAAACGCTGTCCGGCGTCGATACGTAATTGCTGCCGACAAAGTTCGAACCGTGATGGCTGGGGAAATAGACACGCCGGCCCGGCTGGAACTGCTCCTCATGAGCCAGACTGGTGTAGAATTCGCCCGCCATCGGCAGCTCGGTCGACCACATCTCGCGGCCCGTGTACACGCACCGGGCACTGATGTGGTTCAGCCCCAAGACGACCAGTCGGCCTTCGATCACCTGCGGGAGGGGTCCGAACATGTGCCGCGGCAAGGTCTTTTCGTTCGTCGTCCCGCCGTACCAGCTGAGTCCCAGCGGCGCACGGACCCGATCGTCGTCCGAATAACCCGTGTTCGCCGCGTCGGCGTACTGATGCGTCCAATCGTCCGAGTTCGGAAGGGGGCCGGGACGGGCGATTCGTACGAAGGCGTCGCCCGTTTGCAACTCGGCCTGCTCCAATTCGGCTTCCTGTACGGCGGCCAGAAGACGCTCCTGCAACTCGCCCGAAACCGCCAAGTGGGCGGTCCCCCCATAAGGTCGCAACGCGCGAAACACCGACTCGGCAAATACCTGACCCCGTTCCCAACCCGCAGCCTGCGGATCCTCCGAAACGATCAGACTGGCAAGGTAGGGAGGAAGAACGCCGGTCAGCGCGTCGCCCCGGCGCACCGCCACCCGCCGGCCGTACCAACCCGCACGCTGATAACGCTCCCGCAGCGCCTCCACCCGGCTGGGGTCCGGATCCCAAGCGATCACATGCAGCTCGGATTGCGAGAGCAACTCGTCCAGCAGGCGGCCGGAACCGACTCCGAACATCATCGCATATCCGGCGCGGGCGCCCGTGGTCTCCAGCAATTCCGCCACACGCTCCGTCCAGGCATCTTGCACCGTGTCCGGCTCCTCCGCATCCGCCGCGTAGATTACCGGCTCGCGCTGCTCCGGCCCCCAGACATGAATCGCTCCCGCTTCCGTGACCGCGATCAAGCGCCCGTCCGCCGCCAACAGACGCCAAACCGGCTCCTCCAACCGCTCGGACCATTCGCGGCTGTCGTGCGTCTGCGAACCGGTCTGAATCACACAGCGGTCCACCGGCAACAGGTAACGGCTGGCGGAGGCCGATACGGCAAAACCACCCCGACGTTTGTCCACCCGGTCAAACTCCAACAACTGGCCCGTGTTGCGGTCATAAACTCCGGGAGTGGTCCGGCCTCCGGAAACAATCAACCGGTCGCCATCCACCGCCAGATAACCTTGCGGGGCAATGTTGCTGAACGAACGCGCCGAACTACTGTAGGAGTCGCTCGAGTAGTTGCCGATCCCGGTATGCTTCCACACCACTTCGGCCGTCTCGGCGTCCACTGCGTAAATCGAAATGCCCTCGAAAGACCATACGCCAGCGGCGAAATACACCACGCCGTCGGCCACCACCGGCGCGCCGCGTACCGGCCATACGCTGATCAACCGCTCGTTGCCCAACACCATCCGATCGTTCGGCGCCGCCTGGAATTGCCAGAGCATTTCGCCCGACTCGGCCTCCAGACAGTACAGGTACCCGTCGTCCGAGCCGACGTACAGCCGCCCGTCATGATAGGCCGGAGCCAAGCGCACCGGACCATCCGTCGTGAAACGCCATTGCTCCACGCCCGTATCCAGGTCGTAAGCCGTCACGCTGTCGGTGACCATCGAGGGAACGAACAGGCGCCCCCCGGCCGCGATCGGCTCGTAGGACGTGTCGAAACCCAACTTGCCCTGATCATCCAACTGCTCCGGCCAGGCCCGCTGCGGCGCCGGCAGTTCCCGTACCCACTGCGGATGCAACTCCTCGCTCAAATCTTCCGATGTGGTGGCGTCGCGCGCGGCGTCATGACGCCACAGCGGCCAATCCCCCGATTCGGAAGCCCACATCGTCCCGGCACTCACGAAGATCGCCAGAATCCCAGCGATCACCGTGTTACGATTCCCCAAACACGTCATAACACAATTCTCCACGAAAACCCACGGGTTCAGACCACTCCAGGGGGGCACGCGTTGCCTCGATTCGGACCACCCGCGGTCGATGCACACGCCCGCCCCACATACCTCCTCGCAGATTAACACGAACGGAAAGCCGATCAACCACCGTTCCAGAGAATAATGTTAAGAAATCTCTGGAGGCAACCGGGTTCAGTGCCCCTTTATGGTCGTAATTTACCTACCATAATTTACCAATGGTATCCAACCTGAAACAAACCCTGCGGCCCAACCCATGCGAGACCCATCCCGAAAACTTGAGCGAGCCAGAGAGTTGCTTATAAGCGAGAATGCTCCGAATAACAGGCCAGGAGAAGAAAACGCAGGGGACACGGCGCGCCCCACCCGGCCGCTACCGCGTCCGACCTCCCCAGAGGGGAGGTGAAATCATGC
>SLEY01000572.1 GCA_007124535.1 Planctomycetaceae bacterium | reverse complement strand
TTGAACCCGGCCGAGATCACCAGCACATGCCGCGTGCCCAACTCGGCCGACTGCAATACGACACGTTCGACAAAAGGAGCCGGTACCACGACCACCACCAGATCCGGTACGTCCGGCAACTCGCTCAGATCGCTGAAACAGGGGATCCCCAAAATCCCCTTGGCCTTGGGATTGATCGGGTAGATGACGCCCGTATAGCCCCCGTAGATCAGGTTTCGCGTAATCGCGTGCCCGACCGATCCGACCTTTCGCGACGCGCCGACCACCGCGATCGAACGGGGGCAAAACAACGGCTCCAAATCCCGGATGATCGGGGCAGGCGGGGCGTTCGCGCCAGCAGGCGGGACACTCATGCTCGACTCCATAATTCTGGCCTGGAACAACCAGGGACCGGCCACTCGCTCACCTCCCGCAGGAAGCGAAACAACCGACAAACCGGTCCTCAAAAGGATTCTTGGCTTGCAACCAAAGACCGGCAAGGCGGGCCACCCGCCTTGCCGGTCTGTAACGCGTCCTATTGGTTGGGACGGTGCGCGATCAGATCCTCGACCACCGAAGGATCGGCCAACGTCGATACGTCACCCACCTTGTCCGGTTCGTTCTCGGCGATCTTCCGCAAGATCCGCCGCATGATCTTGCCGCTCCGCGTCTTCGGCAACCCGGCCGCAAACTGGATCACGTCCGGAGTGGCGATCGGACCAATCTCAGCCCGCACATGCTTGACCAACTCCACCCGCAACTCGTCGCTGGGCTCCAAGTCGGCACGCAAGGTCACATAAGCGTAAATGCCCTGACCCTTGATCTCGTGCGGGAAACCGACCACCGCCGCTTCCGTCACCGACGGATGACTGACCAAGGCACTCTCCACCTCGGCCGTCCCCATGCGGTGACCGGACACGTTGATCACGTCGTCCACGCGGCCCAGCAGCCAGTAATCGCCGTCCGCGTCCTGGCGGCAACCGTCACCGGAAAAGTAGAGCCCCGGATAGGCGCTGAAGTACGTTTCCACAAAACGCTTGTGGTCGCCCCACATCGTCCGCATCATCCCCGGCCAAGACCGCTTCATGCACAACTTGCCGCTCTCCCCTTGAGCGACCGGGTTCGCCTGATCGTCCAGGATCACCGGCTCCACCCCAAAGAACGGACGGCTGGCACTGCCCGGCTTCAACGGATGAGCCCCCGGCAACGGCGTGATCAGGATCCCGCCCGTCTCGGTCTGCCACCACGTGTCCACAATCGGGCAACGCTCCTTGCCTACCACCCGATAGTACCACATCCAGACTTCCGGATTGATCGGCTCACCCACCGAACCCAGCAGCTTCAGACTGGACAAATCCCGTTTCAAAACGTGGTCCTCGCCCTCACGCATGAGCGCCCGGATCGCGGTCGGCGCCGTGTAGAACTGCGTCACCTGATACTTGTCGACCACATCCCAGAAACGACCGGCATCGGGATACGTCGGCACCCCCTCGAACATCACGCTGATCGCCCCGTTGCACAGCGGGCCATACACGATATACGTGTGGCCGGTGATCCAACCGATATCGGCCGTGCACCACCAGACGTCCCCATCTTGATAATCGAAGATGTACTTGAAGGTGGTCGCCGCATGGACCATGTAGCCCCCGGTCGTGTGCATCACCCCCTTCGGCTTGCCGGTCGATCCCGAGGTGTACAGGATGAACAGCGGGTCTTCGGAATCCAGCCACTCCGGCTCGCACTCGGGCGAGGCGGCTTCGACGGCCTGGTCCCACCAGACATCGCGGCCGGTCTCCATCGGCACCTCGACCCCCGTGCGGCGCACCACCACCACGTGCTCGACACTGGGGCATTCCGCCACCGCCTTGTCGGCCTTGGTCTTCATCGGGATGTCATTCTTCCGGCCACGCATCGCCGTGTCCTGCGTGATCACCAGCTTGGTCTGCGAATCCTGGATCCGATCGCGGAGCGAATCTTCGCTGAATGCGCCAAAGACCACCGAATGGATCGCACCGATCCGGGCACAGGCCAACATGGCCACCGGCAACTCGGGGACCATTTGCAGGTACATGCACACCCGATCGCCCTTCTGGACGCCCAGCGATTTCAGCACGTTGGCGAACCGGCACACCTTCTCATGCAGTTCCCGATACGTGATCTTCTTCTGGTCGTCCGGTTCGTTGCCTTCCCAGATCAACGCGGTTTGGTCGCCACGGCTCTCCAAATGCCGGTCGAGCGCGTTGACCGATAGGTTCGTCTTGCCGTTGATGAACCATTTGATGGAGACATCGCCGTCAAAAGTACTGTCCGTGACCTTGTCCCAACGCTGTTTCCAGACGAATTGATCCGCAATCTCGGACCAGAATCCGTCGGGATCGTCCAGTGATCGGCGGTACATTTCCTGGTAGGCTTCCATCGACGGGCAATGGGCCTTGCTCGCAAAATCCGCCGGAGGGGGGATCACACGGCCTTGGCCGGCAGGTGCGGGGGAGGCGGTTCCACTCATCTTGGTTGGTACTCCTCGGAAATCAGGTTGTCTCAACATGAGAAAAAAGGTCGCGCGAGAACGACTCCGCCCGTCGCGCGGCGTCAGAAGTTCCCCGATACGCTAACCCGAGAATGGGATCTCTACAAGGTGGCGAGGGCCAAAGGAGCGGGTTTTCGCCAACTTTGCCCACATCACACCCCCGGAACCGGCTGAAGTTACCACTAAATAACTATAAAATGATACGCCACACAAGCCGCCTCGCTCGCGTTAGGCAACCCGCAGCGCTGTGGCCGGTCTCTGACCGAGCCACTCCGCCGACCGAAGGTCTCCCCTATCGCGGGAGACCTTCGGTCGGCGGTTTCGGCGGGGTCGGAGACCCGCGCCGAGCCCAGCTGCCACGTTGGAACAACCAGGAGTACAACGGATGACCCACCAAGAAC